>CBDUXZ010000242.1:0-3978 GCA_965371325.1 uncultured bacterium
CGGAGGACCCCGGGGACTGGCAGGTTTTCGGGGATCTCTACCGTGCGACGATGGAACGCCGGAGCGCGCGGACCTGGTATGTGTTTCCTCAGGCATTTCTGGAGGAAACCCGCCACCTCCTTGGTCGCGGCGTCTTCTTGTTGGTGGGCCGGCACGCCGGGAGGGTAGTCGCGGGAAGCCTCTTTCTCGAGGGTTTCGGCAAGTCGCACTACCACCTTTCAGGCGCCTTGCCGGAGGCATCGGGCCTGGGCGTGAGCAACCGGATTATCGTCGAAGCGGCGCGACTCTGCGCATCCCGCGGGAGCACGACGCTGCACCTGGGCGGAGGTGTGAGCCCGGAAGACGGGCTGCACAAGTTCAAGGCGTCCTTCTCTCCCCATCGGGCGGTGTGGGAGAAAGCCTGCGTCGTGCTGGACAGCGGCGCCTGCGCCACACTCGAGGAAGGCCGCCGGAAGTTTCTGCGGGCGCGGGGCGTGAGGGAAGCGGGCGATAGCTCCGGCTTCTTTCCCGCTTATCGCCATGGCCTCGAGGCCCTCAACGAAGATCGGGACGGTTAGGTCCCCATGGAGTCGTGCTTGAGTGACACCCGGGCATCTCGCGGGCCGGCTGGAGGAAACGAACCGTCCGGCAATCATGCCGTCGTTCTAGGCGGCGGTCCGGCGGGTCTCTCCGCGGCGTGGAAACTCGCCAAGGCGGGCCATGCCGTCACGGTTCTCGAGCGGGAATCCCACACCGGCGGCCTTGCCCGGACCTTTTCCTACCGGGACTTTCTCTTTGACTATGGGCCGCACTCCTTTCACAACGACATCCCGGAAGTCGTCCGTGAGATGAAGGCGCTCCTGGGCTCTGAATTTCACGACAAGAAGTTCCAGGCCAAAGTCGTCTTTCGGAACAAGTTTGTGAAATACCCGCTCCGCGGTGCGGACGTTTTCACCTCCGTGAACCCCCTCCTGGGCGCCTGGTGCGTGATTGACTTCGGGATAACACGCCTGCGTCATCGCCTGTTTGCGAAACAGGAGGAAGACAACTTCAAATCCTGGGTCAGCAGCCGCTTCGGGAATGCGCTCTACAACATCTACTTCGGACCCTACACCAAGAAGGTATGGGGACGGGATCCCGAGAAGCTCGCCGGTGCCTTTGCGGCCCAGCGCATTCCGGTGCTTCACCTTTGGGACCTCATCCAGCGCACGTTTTTCAGAAAGCGCGGAGGATCCCATCGCCACAACCCGTACGCGGATGTTTCCTACTACCCCCGCAAGGGAATCGGGCAGATAAGCGATCGCTTCACGGAAGAAATCATCTCGAACGGCGGAAAGATCCTGACCGACGTGAAGGTTCTCGGCGTGAGGACCAATGCGGGGAAGGTCCGGAGCGTTCAGTTCACGCGGGGCGGGCAGCCGGAGGATCTCGCCTGCGACTTCCTCCTCTCGACGGTTCCCATAAGGGAATTCATTCCGCTGTTCAGGCCTATCCCGTCGCAAGCGCAGCTCGGCGCGGCGGATGGCATCCATTACCGCTCTGCCCGGCTTATGTATCTTTTGCTCGATCGCGAGCGGGTTTCCGGAACTCCCTGGATTTACTTTTCGAATCCGGAGGTCATCTTCAACCGGATTTACGAGATCCGCGTGTTCAGTGAGGACATGACCCCGGCGGGGAAGACGGCTCTTTGCGTGGAGATCACCTGCGACGAGGGCGATGAGACCTGGTCGGCCACCGATGCGGCGCTCTTCCCAAAGATCGTCGGCCCGCTGGAGCGTGCGGGCCTCCTGAAGGCGGGGGAGGTTTACGACTACTTCACGCGCTGTCTCCAGTATGCGTATCCGATCTACGAGGTCGGCTTCGAGGCGAGAATGAACGGGATCATGGATTTCCTCGACGAGTTCGACAACGTTCTGACTTACGGAAGGCAGGGAATCTTCGCATACACGAACACGGACCATTCGATTCACATGGGGTTCCGCGCCGCGAAGTACGTCGGTGACCGCTTCCACGGCCTGGATCCGGGAACACCCAAGCGCGATCTCTACCGTGACTACTCGATCGGTTACTGAGCGGGGCTTCACGGGTGGCCGGTCAACTGCCGGCGGAGTAGAGGGAGTCTAGATGCAGGAGCGCCCGGCCATCCTGGGAGGCAAGCCGGCTTTCCCGGAGCTGATCGACATCGTGCGCCCGGGGCTTCCGCCGCTCGAAAAAATGGAAGCGGAGTTTCGGGAGGTCCTCGCGAACGGAAAGATCACGAACAACAGCAGGTTCGTGAGAAGTTTCGAGCAGGCAATCGGAGAGAGGACCGGCGCGCATACGGCCGTGGCAACGAATGGGACGCTGGCTCTCATGCTGCTCTTCCGGGCGCTCGGCCGGCAGGGAGAGGTGGTGATGCCGAGCTTCACGTTCCCCGCCACGGCCCATGCCGCGCGATGGTGCGGTCTCGCAGTGCGATTCACGGATATCGATCCGGGAACCTGGACACTGGACGCCGCCGCGGCCGAGCGGGCCTGCGGACCCGATACGGTTGCGATCATGGGGGTCCACGTTTTCGGCGTCCCTTGCGACGTGGACGGCCTTTCGGAAGTGGCGCGCCGGGCGGGAGTGCCGCTCCTTTTCGATGCCGCCCACGCGTTCGGTGCCCGATACCAGGGGCGTCCGGTGGGGAGCCTGGGCCGGGCCGAGGTCTTCAGCTTCCACGCCACCAAGATTTTCGGTGTGGGGGAGGGGGGCGCGGTCTCGACAGCTGATGCTGCCCTACTGGAGACGGTGAAATCGGGACGCAACTTCGGTTTTGGAAAGTCGGGAGACTGCGAGGACGCAGGCCTCAACGCCAAGATGTCGGAGCTCTTCGCGATCATTGGCCTGTCGCTCCTCGAGACCTTCGACGAGCGGCTCGCGGCGCGCCGGCGGGTGGGGGCGGTACTCCGGGAACGTGTTGGAAAGCTTCCGGGGATGACGCTCCAGCAGATTCCCGATGGCTGCGAGGCGACCCACCAGAACTTCGCCGTTCTGGTTGATTCCGATGCCTTCGGACTTTCACGGGACGAGCTCCACGCGGCGATGGACGCCGAAAACGTGATGACGCGAAAATACTTTCACCCGCCGCTCCACGCGTTGACCTGCTACGCCGCGGAGGGAGCGAGCGCGGAGCTTTCGGAAACGGATCGGGTGGCAGAACGTGTGTTGTGCTTTCCGATCTACTCGGACATGACAGATGCGGAAATGCATGGGATGATGGGCGCCCTCGAGCGGATTCATGCCGATCGCGGGGCGGTGCGGGCGCGTTTGCGCGAGGGGAAACCAGGAGGAGTGGGACAATGAGAAGAATCCTTGTGACGGGAGGCGCCGGCTTTATCGGCAGCAATTTTATCCGACACATGCTGAAAGAGCATCCGGAGGATCAGATTTTTGTTCTGGATGATCTGACCTACGCCGGGAATCTCTTGAATTTCGAAGATGAGACGTTCCGCTCCCGAAACTTCTTCTTCTGGAAGGGAAACGTATGTGATCGCCCCGTGGTCGAGCGTTTCGTCTCGCAGGTGGATCAGATCGTCCACTTCGCGGCGGAAACCCACGTGGACAACTCGATCTACAACACGGACGATTTCGTCGATACCGACGTCAAGGGAACCCAGATTCTCCTGGACGCTGTCCGGCGCAACCCCGTGGAACGCTTCATCCAAATTTCCACGTCGGAAGTCTATGGCACGGCCGAGACCGAGCCGATGACCGAACAACATCCCCTCAACCCGCGCAGCCCCTACGCGAGCGCGAAAACGGGGGCCGACAGGCTCGCCTACTCCTACCGGATCACCTTCGACATTCCGGTCGTCATCCTGAGGCCCTTCAACAACTACGGACCCCGGCAGCACGTCGAGAAGCTCATTCCCTGTTTCATCACACGGGCGCTCCGGAACCTGAAACTCCCCATGCACGGAGACGGTTCGAGCGCGCGGGACTGGGTATTCGTGGAGGACTGCGTGCGGGCCGTCG
>CBDUXZ010000243.1:0-3964 GCA_965371325.1 uncultured bacterium
CCAGGATGAGGCTTGCGCTCGCGCGCAGATCGGTCGCCATGACCGGCGCGCCTGACAGATGCGCCACGCCGCGCACGCGGGCCGTCCCGCTCTCAATTGAAATATTCGCGCCCATTCGCTGCAGCTCGCTCACGTGCATGAATCGATTCTCGAAGACGGTTTCGCTGACGCGGCTCTCCCCGTCCGCCAGCGTCATCAGGGCCATGAACTGGGCCTGCATGTCCGTCGGAAAGCCAGGGAAGGGGTGCGTTTCAACGTCGGCGGCCCGGAGGCGATCAGGTCCAACCACGCGAATGGCGCCGACCTTCGCCTCGATCCGCGCGCCGGCCTCCTCGAGCTTCGCGATGACCGCATCCAGATGATCCGAGACAGCGCCCTTGAGCGTAACATCCCCCCCCGTAATCGCTGCCGCCACCATGAGCGTCCCTGTCTCAATCCGATCCGGCATGACGCGCACCGCGGCGGGCGTGAGGCTCTCCACCCCTTCGATGGAAATCCTGCCGGTTCCCGCCCCTTCGATCCGCGCGCCCATGCGTGAGAGCGCTTCCGCCAGCGCCGTGATCTCGGGCTCACGGGCCGCGTTCTCGATAACCGTGACACCGTCGGCGAGGCAGGCGGCCATGAGAATGTTCTCCGTACCGGTCACGGTGACGGTGTCGAATTCGATCCTGGCGCCGACAAGCCGATCGGCGTGCGCGGTCACATAGCCGTACTCGAGATTGATCCGCGCGCCCAGCGCCTCGAGGGCCTGCAGGTGGAGGTTGATCGGACGGGCGCCGATGGCGCATCCGCCCGGGAGGGCCACGCGGGCATGCCCGTAGCGGGCGACCAGTGGTCCAAGGACGAGGATACTCGCGCGCATGGTCTTGACGAGATCGTAGGGTGCTTCCGAATTCTTGAGCCGCGATGAATCGATCGTGAGCGCCTCTCCCCTTCTGCACACGACGCCCATGTACGCAAGGAGTTGCATCATGGTGCTCACGTCCTTGAGATCGGGCACCCCCAGTATCACGCTCTTTCCCGAGACGAGCAACGTCGACGCCAGAATCGGCAGCGCGGCGTTCTTCGCCCCGCTGATCTCGACGCTCCCCGTGAGCCTTCGTCCACCCTTGACGACGATAGCGTCCATGGTCCCCCCCCACTTAGTCGCAGCGCATCCCCGCGCGCACCGTTCCCCGTGTGGCCTATGCTCTCCTTCTCGCCGCCACCACGCGGGGAATGCCGGCAAGATCCGGAACCGTCCGAATGTCCCCGAATGGCTTTTGCTCTTTGTAGAAGCGAGCCACCGCGGCCGCCTGGCCTGCGCCCACCTCGACCGCGATCCATCCTCCCGGAACGAGATGCGCGGCTGCCTGTGCGGCGAGCCGGCGGTGGGTATCCAGGCCGTCTCGTCCCCCCAGAAGCGCCCGCCCAGGCTCCCAATCCCGAATCTCGGGCGGAAGCGCACGCCACTCGTCGCGAGTGACGTAGGGGGGGTTCGAAAGGATGAGATGCGCGAGCCCGAAGTGCTCCCGGCCCGCGGCTCCCTGGCCCCCGAGCGCGAGTGGTTGAAAGAGATCCGTCCGCCGGAGTTTCACACGATCTTCAAGACCGTGCCGCGCCACGTTCTTCCCGGCAACGGCCAGCGCTCTTGCCGAGCGATCGAGCGCGAAGACCTCGACGCGGGGATGGGTGTGCGCGAGAGCAATCGCCACACACCCGGAACCGGTCCCCAGATCAATCACCTGCGCCCGGAGCCCTCTGCTCGGGCCGGGGCTCCCGCCATGGAACCCCTCTTTCTCCAGAAGTTCAAGCCCAACCTGAACCAGCGTTTCGGTTTCCGGCCTCGGGATGAGAACCGACGGCGTCACCAGGATCGAAAGCGACCAGAATTCACGCTCGCCTGTAATATAAGCAACGGGTTCCCGGCGAAGACGCCTCACCACGCAGCGCTCGAAGGCCGATCGTGCCCGCGCTCCGAGCAGCGTGTCCCGATCGAGCAGGAGACGCGGACGGTCGATCGCCAGCACATGGGCGAGAAGCACCTCTGCGTCGGCCCTCGGTTCCGGGCAGCCCGCCCCGCGAAACCTCTCCTCCGCCTTCCGCCGGGCCTCCTCGCGCGTCAAGAGGCCTCCCGCATCGCCTCCGCCTGAAAATCGGCAATGAGGGGATCGATGACGTCGTCCAGCTCCCCCTCGAGGATGCGCTCGATCTTGTGGAGCGTGAGACCAATCCGGTGATCGGTAACCCGGCCCTGGGGAAAGTTGTAGGTTCGTATCCGCTCGCTCCTATCGCCCGTGCCCACCTGGCCCCGCCTCGTCGCAGAGATCGCTTCGTGCTGCTTGCGCCGCTCCATTTCAAGGATGCGCGAGCGAAGTATCTTCATTCCCTTCGCCTTGTTCTTGTGCTGGCTCTTCTCATCCTGGCAGCTGACCACGATCCCCGAAGGCTTGTGGGTTATTCGCACCGCCGAGTCGGTGGTGTTCACGCTCTGCCCGCCGGGCCCGCTCGACCGGTACACGTCGATCTGCAGATCGTTATCGCCGATCTTCACCTCGACATCGGCGGCCTCAGGGAGAATGGCCACGGTGACGGTCGACGTGTGAACGCGCCCCGCTGACTCGGTCAGGGGAACCCGCTGCACCCGGTGGACTCCACTCTCGTACTTGAGGCGGCTGTACACGTTCTTCCCCGAGATAAGAACGATCGACTCCTTGATCCCTCCCACCCCTGTGTCGCTGCGGCTGAGAATCTCCGTCTTCCATTGGCGCGTTTCGGCATAGCGCAGATACATCCGCAGAAGATCAGCGGCAAAAAGTGCAGCCTCGTCACCCCCGGCGCCGCCGCGAATCTCGAGGAGAATGTTCTTCTCGTCGTTCGGGTCCTTGGGGATGAGAAGCAGCTTGAGGCTCTTCTCCAGGGCTGCGAGCCGATCCTGTAATCCGACGAGCTCCTCCTTGGCCATCTCCCGCATCGCCGCCTCGTTGTCGGAGAGAAGCTCCTTCGCCGCCAGGATCTCCTTGAGAACCGCCTTGTACTCCCTGTAGGCCTCGACGAGCTTTGTCAGTGAAGCAAGCTCTTTGGCCAGTTCGCGGTAGACGGCCGGGTCCGACGCCGCCTCGGGAGAGCCCATCCGTCCGCCCAGCGCATCGTAGCGCGCTTCGATCTGTTCAATTTTACCGAAGGGGTTTTTCATGATCCCATCTACCAGTAGCCAAAGGCTTTCAGGACCCCGCCGGGACGGGAGCCTTCCGCTGAACTGTTATCAGGGGTAAAGCGTACTGCGATCCCGGACGCTTCCTTGCCCCGTGACGTTGACGAGCGTGTCTAGAGAAAATGGGTCCGGTGGTGGTGCCGGTGGGTGAAAGAGGCGTGTGCGAGAAACATTTCCGTTCCCCGAAAGGAGATGACCCCGGGGTGGGGCCGATTACTTGCCGGCCGTTTTGCGTCCGTACTTGCGGTTGAAGCGTTCCACTCTGCCCGCCGTGTCCACGAGCTTCTGCTTCCCCGTGAAGAACGGGTGACACTGCGAGCAGATCTCGACGTGGAGATCCGCCTTGGTGCTCCGGGTGCTGAATTCCGCCCCGCAGGCGCACCGAACGACGATCTCCTGGTACTTGGGATGGATGCCCGGCTTCATGGGGCTCCTCCGATGGTGGTGTTTCAGGAGGGGAATTTAAGTCATTCCGCTCATTCAGGCAATCCCCCCCCCGGAGCACGCTTACTGGTTCATGCTCTCCAGGAATTCCTTGTTGGTCTTGGCGTCCTTCATCTTGTCGAGCAGGAACTCCATCGCGTCGATCGGGTTCAGGGGCTGGAGCACCTTTCGGAGCAGCCAGACACGGTTCAGGTCCTTCTCGTCCATGAGGAGTTCTTCCTTGCGCGTGCCGGACTTCATGATGTCGATGGCCGGGAAGACGCGCTTGTCGACCAGACGGCGATCGAGATGAATCTCCATGTTGCCCGTCCCCTTGAACTCTTCGAA
>CBDUXZ010000244.1:0-3957 GCA_965371325.1 uncultured bacterium
AGCGGGATCGCGAAGTGGGAACGTTGCAGGCCCAGAGGAAGCACGCCCTCGAGCGCGTCGACAGGCTTCTGAACGATCTGGGCAAACTCGGGTTTCCACGCGACCGTACTTCCTGACCCGCGCGCCGGTGCGGCGCGATTGGCGAAGAGGTTTCGATGCCCCGAACAACGGAAACGGCAAAAGGTGACGGAAAGGCAAAGCGCTCCACGATGGTCAGGGTCTTCGGGCGCGAGTACCGGGTCCGGAGCGATGAGAAGGAAGAGTCCGTGCAGCGTGTCGCGCGCTACGTAGACAAGCAAATGCGTGAAGTTGCAAAGAGCACTCCCAGCCCGGATCCCCTGAGCGTGGCCGTCCTTGTCGCGTTGAACGTGACCGGCGAGTACCTTCCGAGCCGGGAGGATCGCGAGGCAAAAGCGGGCATGACGGTGGATCGCGTACGGAAACTGATTCATCTTGTGGACGGTACAATGAAGCAGACGGCCCGACGAAGGCCGTCAGGCCGATCGGGTTGAAGGGCGGAGGCGGCACACTCCCCCATCATCCAGCGAGTTCGTTTCTCCCTCCGACATCCGCCCCAGGCGCGCTTGGCCCGTTCATCTCAGCGTCGTGATCCGATCGTTTCCGATTCCGGGGTGATGGCGTTGGTTTTGTATGTCCCATGGAGAGGCCGATGGATGAGCAGCGTCTCAAGGCCTCACTTCGGCGCAGTGCGAAACAATCCCGCGTGCGCGTTTCAGAGGGTGAGCGTGCGACCTGGAGCGGCGCCATCAGAGGGCGGCTAATAGCGCTTGACAAGTGGCGCGCCGCCGGCACCGTGGCACTCTACGCACCCATTGCCGGGGAGGCCGATGTGCTTCCGCTCGTCGAAAAAGCTCGCGGGTCGGGGAAGCGCGTGGTATTCCCGCGGGCAAATACCGCTGCAGGCTCCCTGGAGTTTTTCGAAGTGTGCAGCGCGTTGGAACTCCGCCCGGGTGCCTATGGCGTTCCTGAACCACCCGCGGAGGAGGCAAAGAGGATCTCCGCAGGCCAGATTGATCTCCTGGTTCTTCCGGGTCTGGCCTTCGATCTCGAGGGTCGCCGTCTCGGCTTCGGCGGGGGATATTATGATCGGCTGCTGGGAAGCTCTCCTCGTCCCGCCATCGGGGTGGCATTCGAAAGCCAGATTCACACAACCCTGCCGGACGAAGATCACGATTGCGGCGTTGACGTCGTCGTGACGGAAGCGCGAAGTATCGCCGTGGCCGGCGGGCAGGCGGGACGATCACGGGGCGAGTCGGGGAAAGGGACGAAGTGAAGGTTCTGTTCATCGGGGATGTGTACGGTCGCCCGGGCCGCAATGCCGTGAATGCCATTGTCCCCCCGTTGGTGGCCGAACAGGGAATTACGCTCGTCGTGGCGAATGTGGAGAACATTGCGGGAGGGGTGGGCGTAACGCCCGACACGGTGGATGAGCTCCTTGCGGCGGGCGTCCATGTGATGACGTCGGGCAACCACATCTGGGATAAGCGCGAGGTGATCGACGTCATCGGTTTCGAGCCGAGGCTCCTGCGGCCGGCCAACTACCCCGCGAGCAATCCCGGTCGTGGAAGCCTGGTGGCGAAAACGGCCAACGGGGCGAAGGTCGGGATTATCAACGTGGAGGGGAACGTCTTCATGCGCTCCAAAACCTGCCCCTTCCAGACGGCGCGCGAAGAGGCCCTGGCTATCCGCCAGGAGACACGCGTCATCATCGTGGACATTCACGCCGAAGCCACCAGCGAAAAAAAGGCGTTGGGGTGGCATCTTGACGGACAGGTGAGCATGGTGATCGGCACCCACACCCACGTGCAGACGTCTGACGAGACGATTCTTCCCGGGGGAACGGCCTATCTGACTGACGCGGGAATGACGGGGCCGCATGAATCGGTGATCGGGGTCAAGAAGAGCATTGTGATAGAGCGCTTCCTCACGAACATGCCCAAGCGCTTCGAACCCGCCACGGGAAATGTCAGGCTTCAGGGAGCAATCGTGGAGATCGACCCGGAGAGCGGAAAAGCGCTCGGCATCCAGCGGGTAGACGAGCCGTTAAAATGACCAAGGCGCTGCATCCCGACGTTGAACATCATCTTCGCGAGCTTAAGCGGGGAGCCGTCGAGATCCTTCACGAGGGGGAGCTCCGGGAGCGGATCGCGAACGGGATCAGGAGGAAAAAACCGCTCCGTGTGAAGGCCGGCTTCGATCCGACGGCGCCCGATCTGCACCTGGGGCACACGGTTCTCATTCAGAAGCTCAGGCAGTTTCAGCAGCTGGGCCATCACGTCATCTTCCTTGTCGGCGATTTCACGGCGCTCATCGGCGATCCAACCGGCCGGTCTGAAATGCGTAAGCTTGTCTCCTCCGACGAGATAAAGGAGAACGCGCGAACTTACGAGGCGCAGATCCATAAAATCCTCGACAAGAAACGGACCGAGATCGCCTTCAACAGCCGCTGGATGATGAAAATGACCTCCGCCGAGTTAATCGCGCTGGGGGCGACCTATACGGTTGCCCGCATGCTCGAGCGGGACGACTTTCATACACGCTACCGGTCGGGACAACCCATTCACATCCACGAGTTTCTCTACCCCCTCATTCAGGGTTACGACTCGGTGGCGCTTCACGCGGACGTGGAATTGGGGGGGACGGATCAAAAATTCAACCTGCTTGTCGGCAGGGAAATTCAGCGGGCCCGGGGCCAGGAGCCCCAGGTCGTGATCACGATGCCGCTGCTGGAGGGGCTCGATGGCAAGGAGAAGATGAGCAAGACCTCCGGCAATTACGTCGGGATTACCGAGGCCCCGGAGGAAATTTTCGGCAAGCTCATGTCGATCTCCGATGAGCTCATGCTGCGATACTACGAGCTCCTCTCGGACAGGGGCGCGGGGGAGGTCGAGGCCCTCCGGGAGGGCCTCGGGAGCGGAACCGTTCATCCGATGCGGGCGAAGGAAGAGCTGGCCGCCGAGATCGTGGCGCGTTTTCATGGAGAGGGAGCCGCGGCCGCCGCCCGCGAGCACTTTACGCACGTCCATCGCAACCGGGGCGTGCCGGAAGAAATTGAGCATCTCACCCTCGCACCGCCGGCGAAAGGGAAGGCCTGGCTCCCGGGGCTTCTCGAATCCGCGGGTCTGGCCGACTCCCGCGGCGAGGCCCGCCGTCTCATCGCCCAGGGGGGCGTTCGGGTCAACGGGGAACGGATCACCGACATCGCGTTCGAAATTCCGGCCGCCGGGGAGATCCTCCTCCAGGTCGGAAAGCGCCATTTCAGGCGGATTTCTTTCGGGAAGCGGTGACGCGTTACCGCCCCGAAGGCCCGCTTCCGGCCTGGGGCCCCGATTGCCAATATTTTCAGGCCTCATGCGGTAAATACCTTGACAGCCGTGGCCCATGGGGCTATACACCTTGGTCCACGATACAGGTCTTTGAAAACTAAATAGTACGCTTTTGATGGTTCGGGTCTTTGAGCAATCGAACATGAGGGAGACATTTGTCTTCCTCACCCAGTACAAAACTGGAGAGTTTGATCCTGGCTCAGAACGAACGCTGGCGGCGTGCCTAACACATGCAAGTCGTGCGAGAAAAGGAACTTCGGTTCCCGAGTAAAGCGGCGCACGGGTGAGTAGCGCGTGGGTAAGCTACCTCCGAGACCGGGACAACCTGGCGAAAGCCGGGCTAATACCGGATAAGCCCACGGGAGCTGCGGCTCCTGAGGGAAAAGGGTGCCCTCTCCATGGAAGGTACCGCTCGAAGATGCGCTCGCGTCCGATTAGCTTGTTGGTGAGGTAACGGCTCACCAAGGCCGAGATCGGTAGCTGGTCTGAGAGGACGATCAGCCACACTGGGACTGAGACACGGCCCAGACTCCTACGGGAGGCAGCAGTGGGGAATATTGCGCAATGGGGGAAACCCTGACGCAGCAACGCCGCGTGGGTGATGAAGGCC
>CBDUXZ010000245.1:0-3951 GCA_965371325.1 uncultured bacterium
TGGTGGAATCGCGACACCCGATAACTCTCTGTGAAGTTGTCTGATGAAAGGCAGTGCTGAGCGAATGGTGATAGTAGCGGAACCGTGTCAGGCCCGCAGGTTCTTTTGAAGTTTCTGAATGCGCTCGAGAAGTGCGTCCTCCTCCGGCGAATCCAGCCGGCTTGTGGCCTCGAACACGCAGAAGAAGAAGAGTTCCTTCAGCCCGTCGGTGAGGACGGTACCTCGTTCAGTGGGCTTCACGGGCGAGAGGTTGCGAATGAGGGCCTCACCGTCCAGTTTTCCGCCCTTTTGAAGCCTCAGACCCCGGAACAGCGCCACGAGATCGCCATCGACGTTCCGGAAGAACGCGTTCAGTGCCTTCAGGGCGCCGGCATCGGGCATCCTCTGCCGGAGCGCCTGAAGGATTTCGACGAATATCTCGTTGAAAACGCCGATGATGTTCCGGAGCTTCCGATTCTGGTCGCCCGTTTCAACGGCTTCGGCGGGCGCCTTTTCCGGCCTTGTAACGACCGGGGCGGGCTGCTCGCAGATATCCAGGAATCCGGCCTGGAGCAGATGAAAAAGCGTTTTGAGCACCACGAAGCGCTCGATCTGTGAGTGCCTGGCCACTTCCGAAATGGCAAGCTTTCCATCGACGGTATGAAGCAGGCGGCGCTCGTTCGCGGTCAGCTCCTTGGTGGGGAGAGGGTGCTTCTTCACCAGAACCAGGTCGTCATTGGGAATTCGCTTGCGAAAGTAGGCCATCTCGTCCGTGCGCTGTACCCCCTCGAGAAGAAGTTGGGGAGTTGCGAGCGAAAGGTTCAGATCGGCGCCCGCTCTGGCTTCGGCGTCGAGAAAGAAGAACACGCCGCTATCCGTTACCAGAGCACCGAAGAATATCTCCCGGACCTGCTGCCGGATTCCCTCCCAGAGAACCTGCGGGCTGATCATCTCCTGCTGGACCAGGAAGCGCCCGATTTTCATACCCTCCGGAAACTTGATGCTGATCGCCTCGAGCTGTCTCTGGTTGAGTTTTCCAAGGCGCACGAGCACGTCGCCGAGGCGGTCATTCCTGTCGTTCGATGTCGCGAAAACAATCTCGCCGCCGTCGAAGTGAAGGCTCTTCTCCTTTTCCCCGTCAACGAGGAGCAAAACGCCCGTTAGGCGCGACATGTTGAGGAAATTCACGAGGTCGGCGACATCGATCCGCTTTAGATTGCCGCCAAGAAGAATCTCGGAGGCGGGTGTTCCCGTTGTGTCCGCGGGGGGGCTGTCACGGCGGCATACGACATAATCCGTTCCGAGAGCCGAGAAAGGGTAGGGGGCCGTCCCGTTTTTCACGCTACGCGTCCCCCTTCCTCCCCTGGCCCCGAGATTCCGTGCCAGGGAAACGGAGGGTGATCGTCGTGCCCCGCCCAACCTCGCTCTCCAGAGCAATCGCGCCCCCCATCAACTCAACAAAATGCTTCGCGATGCACAATCCCAGTCCGGCGCCCTGAAATCCGCTGCTGGCGCTCTCGTCCACCTGGAAGAACTCATCGAAAGCGATGGCGCAATCGTCATGGGCCATTCCGATTCCGGTGTCCACCACTTTGCAAACCAGCTCTCCACCCGTCTCTTCGGCAAAGATGGTCACGCTTCCGTTGGACGTGAACTTAACCGCATTGCCGATCACTTCGGTCAGGATCTGCGTGAGCTTCCCGAGGTCCGCGTGGAGAGGGCCCGCCACCCCTTCCAGATCCTTCTCGATCGTAACTTTCCGCTCGATGGCAACCTGCTGGACGTGGTGAATGGCCTCATCCACGACGGCCTCGAAGTGGATCGGCTTGCGGTCCACGGCCACCTGTCCCTCTTTCAGGCGCCAGAGATCCACGATGTTGTTGAGCGTGCGCGAGAAGGCGGTTCCTTCACCCAATGCCGCGCGAAGATGATCCGCCGATTCTCCGGACATCATCTCCTCGTCGTTCGACAGAACAGAAATCAGGTGATGGATGATACGCCCGAGGGGCCCCCTCATCTCGCGCGACATCTTCTCTAGGAAATCGCGCTTCAGCTTATCTACCTTCTTTAGCTCCACGTTCTTCTCGAGTAGCTCGACGTCCTGGTTGAGGAGTTCCTCGCCCCGCTTGAGAAGCTCGTCGTCATGGCTCTCGAGAATTTCTTCCTTGGCGGAGAGCTCCACGGCCATGTCCTCGGAACGGGCAAGGGCGTGGGCATGGGCAATGACGAACGCGAATTGATCGGAGAGGAGCTGGATGAGCTGGGTGTCTTCCAGAGTAAAGGGCCTGAGACCCGCCAGAAGGAGGGCGCCGATAACCTCGTCCCTGAACATCAGGGGATGGACGGCAAGTCCCCGGGGCGTTTTCTTCCAGCTTCCGCTCTGAATGGTGAGCTGCGAATCCGAGGCAAGTACGCGCGTGTCGAGCGGTTTCCGCTCCGCGATGGCGCGTCCCACGAGAGCCGGCGCAGCCGCGATGGCGCCGTCCTCGGGTTTTGTCTCACCAGGAAGGTAGTGCGCGAGAAGCTGAGGCTGCGTCCCCTTCGGGTCGTTCGTATAAATGAGACCCAGCTGGGCGCCGGTGGCCTTGGCCACGTCTGCAAGACAGCCTCGGGCCATCGCGCCCACGTCGACCCGTTTGTTGAGGGCCTGGAGAACCGACGCCACCGCTGATTGGGCCCGGCGCTGCTTGGCCAGAATCAGCGCGGTTTCCTCGGACTGGGCTTCGGCAGCCTCGAGGATGGCGAGGCTCTGAAGGTTGATCTGGACCGCCAGTCCGCCGGCAAGCGTTGTCGGGAGGAGGCTCATCTCGGTGGCCCCGACCTGGCCGTCCGCCCGTTGCACCTCGGTCACGACGCCGGCCACTGGCGTGCCCGCACGGGCGGCCTGCCACTGCCTTGCAAAGGCCGCTTGCTGATCGGAAGCAAGGAGGGTCTCCATACGGGCGCCGATGAGGCCCTCGACAGGCCTGGCAAACATCCGGCCCGCCTCCCGGTTCGCATAGGAGATAACCCCTTCGCGATTCGCCAGGAGCGTGGCCGAGGCGGCCTGATCGAGCAGTCGTCGGAGGGTGGTCTGATCGAGTGAAACGCTCTCTGTCACTAAACTCTCCCGCCGTCATCCCATTGGACCGGGGACGGATATGGCCCGACGGGGTTGCGGCGGGCCCCCTCCAGGGCTAGAACCGCTCCGTGATTTCGTCGTCCAGAACGGTGACTTCATCGGGCTCGGCCGGCGCTTCGGGCAGCGCCTCCCCTTCGAGGGTGAGCGCCGTCTCGAAATCGGCAAGGTTGGTGGCGGCGGCCCGGGCCGTCTGCAAGCTGATCTTGTTCGCCCGGTACATATCCATCAGGTGCTGATCGAAAGTCTGCATGCCGTGATCAGACCTCCCCTTCGCGATGTAATCAGTAATCTCCTGGGTCTTGCCGGGATCCTTGATGCACTCCTGGATGCTGCGGGTCGTCCTCATGATCTCAACCGTCGGGATCCTGTCCGTCCCCCGCTTGTTCAACAGGAGTCTCAGGCTGACGACGGCCATAAGGTTGTCGGCGAGCCTGTGGCGCACCGTCGCCTGCTCTTCGGGGGGAAAAAATGCGACAATTCGGCCGATCGTCTTGGCGACGTCGTTTGTGTGTATGGAGCTGAGCACGAGGTGTCCCGTCTCGGCCGCCTTGAGAGCCGTATCAACCGTCTCGACGTCCCTCATCTCACCCACCATGATCACGTCGGGATCCTGGCGAAGCGCGGCCCTGAGCGCCTCGGCGAAGGAGTTCGTATCGGTCCCGATCTCGCGCTGGGTGATGATGCTCCGATCGTGCTTGAAGACGAACTCCACCGGATCCTCAACCGTGACGATCTTGGTCCTGCGCGTCTTGTTGATGTAGTTGATGAGAGCGGCGAGCGTCGTACTCTTGCCCATGCCCGTTGGTCCCGTGACCAGGACGAAACCGCGTCTTACATTGGCGAGATCACAG
>CBDUXZ010000246.1:0-3945 GCA_965371325.1 uncultured bacterium
CGAAACGGCCAAGGGTGGATGCAGCGGTGGATCGTACGATGGGATCCGGGTCGGAAAGAGCGTAGAGAAAGGGATCGGCGCCGGACGAAACGCTCTTGGGGAGATCGCGGAGGCAGTAGAGTGCCATTCGCCGCTCAACGGGTGTTCCGCGCCGCGCAAGATTGCGAAGGCGCGCCGCGAGCCGGCGGCGGGACTGCGCGAGCTTCGTCAGGGTCTGCACGGCCGCGCGGCGCTCTTCCTCGTCATCGAGCAAAAAAGCTCGCAAGAGCGGAGCCGTAAATCGTGAGCGCGGACCATCCGCCCGTGAGAGCACCTGCGCTGCGCTCGCGGCAACGTTGGTGTTTCGGTGGGTGAGGGCGTCGTTCAGGCGCCGGCGGACCTCGCGTCGCGTCGCAGGGCCGCCGTTCTCGAGCCATTCACCAAGGGACCGGGCGGAGAAGCGCCGCACGGCCCGTTCTTCATCGCCCATGCGGGAGACGCAGGCGCGCAAGAGCGCGGGCAAGGGGGAGGACCCATCCGCATCGCGCACAAGACTTCCGAGGGCGCGACGGCGCATGATTGCATCGTTTGATCGAAGATCCTGGAGGGTGAAACGCGGTGCCTCCACGGTCGTCCCCATTCTGATCCCCTCTGGAGATCGCGGATTGGCCGGATTACGCCTGATGTTCCAGAAACTCGTCGCGAGCGGGCAGAGCGACGAAGATACTCTCCCCTTCGGTTTTTACGGGAAAGGTCCGAACCGCGATCTCCTTCGTCCCGGGCATGCATCCCGTGCCGAGGTCGAATGTCCATCCGTGTTCCGGGCAGGTAACGCGCCCGTTCTTCACGCGTCCTAGGCCCAGATCCGCCCCAGTATGTGGACAGGCGGCGTCCAGCGCATAGAGTTGATCATCATGGCGAAAAATTGCAACACGCCGGCTCCGGATGCGCAGCGTTCGTCCTTTCCCGTCCGAAAACTCCTCTGCCCTTCCGACCCGGATCCACACCATCAAATGAGCATATCTGATCGATCAAGGCAAGTCACGCCGGCGGCGGGGTTGACCTCGGCTCCGCGCTTTGACAATTTGTATACATCGAAAACGATCATCCGGAGACGAGCCCATGCCCTCGAGCGCTCAACAACCCGGTCCGCTCCCCCCCTCCATGTCGCGCCGGGGTTTCCTCAAGCGGACGGCTGCGACGTCTGTTTTTCTCTTTGCAGTGCGCCTCGGTCCGTCTCGCGCGGCGGAGGCGCCTCCGGGTCCCCTCGCGCCACGCAACCTCGACGCCGGCGACTATGCGACGCTGGAGGCTTTCTGCGACCGGTTGATCAGGCCGGCCAAGGGCGCACCGACGGCGGCGGAGGCGCGCATCGCCCTTCGGGTTGATCACGAGATCGGCATCCAGGGAGAGGCGTTTGCGCGCGACATGCGCGACGGGCTCGCCGTCATCGCGTACAGCTGCCTCTTCGAGGGGAAGTTCAAGCCCTTCTCGAAGCTCGGCCCGGAGGATCGTGACGACGTCATTCGTGGAATGATGAAGAGCCGCTTTACCTGGCGGCGCTCGTCGTTCCAGGGGCTGAAGCAGATCATCATGTTCTATTACTACGCGGACGATCGCACGTGGCCCAGCACGGGCTACGACGGGCCCTGGGTAACCAAGCGGGTGATCTCCGTCACGGAGCGAGATTTTCCGTTCCCCGATCTGGAGAGCAGAACATGAGCGCGCGTTCCGGAGTTTTCACCTACCTCGATCTCACCAAGGATCGCCGGGAAAGGGTGGATGTTTGCGTCATCGGTTCCGGGGCCGGCGGAGCGACGGTGGCCAAGGAGCTGGCGGAAGCCGGGAAGTCCGTCCTCATTCTTGAGAGGGGTGGCTATTACGAGGCAGCTCCCGACTTCGACCAGCGAGAAGATGACATGCTCGCAAAGATCGACGGTGGGCGGGGCGCCACGACGAGCGAGGACTACGCGCTCAACCTTCAGTACGGAAACTGCGTGGGGGGTGCGACGGTTCATTACTGGGCCGACTCCTATCGCACCCCCGAGGACCGCCTCGATCTCTGGGCAAACACCTACGGCGTCGAGGGACATTCGGCCGGCGAACTCGCACCCTACTTCGATCAGGTAGAGCGCGATCTGCATATCGTACCCGCGCCGCCGCCTCTCAGGAACAGGAACAACCTCCTGTTCAAGAAAGGGCTCGAGGCCGCCGGGTGGCAAGGGCATGCCGTTCCCCAGGCCCGGAAGAACTGCATATCGAGCGGCTACTGCATGCAGGGGTGCACCTATAACGCCAAGCAGTCGATGCTCATCACTTATGTGCCGGCGGCGATCGCGGGGGGCGCGCGGGTTTTCGCCGACTGCGAGGTGGTGGGAATCCTAACGGAAAACGGGCGCGCGACGGGTGTGAAAGCGCGGGTGATCGATCGGGCGACCCTCCGTCCCAAGGGCGTTACGATCAACGTGCAATCGAAGGCCGTGGTGCTTGCAGCGGGGGGTTACGGGTCGGCGGTGGTCCTGTTAAGAAGCAAGATCAGGGACCGGAGCGGACAGATCGGCAAAAACCTCTACACGAACCCATGCAGCTTCGTGCACGCCCTCTTCGGCGAAGACGTGATCATGTGGCGAAACATCCCCGCCGCCTGGGGCTGCCTGGATTTCCGGCTGCCGCGGCGCGACGGGACGCGTTACGTGGAGGGGGGGTATCTCCTCATGCCGAACCAGCTGGGCGCTTCGGCGATAGCCGCGCTTCTTCCGGGGTTCGGCGTTGAGCACCGCGCGCTCATGGATCGGTACCACCAGATGGGCGGCACCATCGGCTGGATCGACGACGAGTGGCCCGGCGAGATCCGGCTCGATAGGGACGGGAATCCCGAGTACCACTACACGGTGCGAAATGACGACCGTGACAAGCTGATCGACTCGATGAAGAAAGGGTGCCGCGTGATGTTCGAGGCAGGGGCGAAGCAGTGCCTTCTCCCCGACGGAACGGTCGTGAACGACGAGAACGACATCGCGAAGATCGCCAAGCTCTCCCTGGCCCCCGGAACGATGAGCTTTCCCGCGCCGCATCCCGCCGGCGCCTGCCGCATGGGGAATAACCCCGAAACCTCGGTCGTGAACTCCCACAACGAGCTTCACGGCGTGAAAAATCTCTTCATCTGCGATCCCAGTGTCTTCCCGACCGCCGTGAGCGTGGATCCATCGCTGACGATCATGGCCTTCTCCCACGTGGCCACGGCCTGGATGAAGTCCAACTGGGACCGCATCGAGCAAACCTGAGTAACTTTTCGGGATTGAATTGTGAGTGCAGCCGATACAATCGAGTTCTTTTTTGACCTGGGGAGTCCCTGGAGCTACATCGCGTCCACGCAAATCGAGGGGCTTGCGGAACGGACGGGTGTCGCCATCAAGTGGCGCCCCTTTCTGCTGGGGGGCGTGTTCAAGGCGACGAACAACAAATCGCCCTTTCTCGATCCCGTCTCGAACAAGCTCGAGCATCAGCGCGAAGACCTGGGCGCCTGGGTCGAGCACTACGGAATTCCCTTTAATTTTCCCTCCCATTTTCCGCCGAACACGCTCCTGGCGATGCGGGGCGCCGTTGCCGCGGAACGGCTGGGCGCCCTCGTCCCCTATCTCCGGGCCGGCTACGAGGCCTTCTTCGTCAAAGACGAGAACATCTCCGACCCCGAAATCGTGATGAAGATTGGCGCGCGGGCGGGGCTCGATGCCGCCCCCTTCGAAAAGCTGCTCACGGACCCCGAAGTTAAAGAGCTCCTCAAGCGCAACACGGAAGAGGCGGTGGGGCGCGGCGCTTTTGGAACTCCGACGTTCTTCTGGAACGGGCGCATGTTTTTCGGGAATGACCGCCTCGCGCTGCTCGAGGCTTTCATCAAGCGTTTCCGCGCATAGCAGTCTGGGGTCAGGTCTCTATATTGCGCGGAGCGCAATATAGAGACCTGAC
>CBDUXZ010000247.1:0-3942 GCA_965371325.1 uncultured bacterium
CGCATGGCACCCCGCGCGCGGCGGCCGGCCCGACGGATCGCCATGACTTCGGCATGCTCGGCGCCCAGCCGACGGTGCCACCCCTCGGCGACGATTTGCCCCTTCCGGGCAACAATCGCGCCCACGAGCGGATTCGGACTGGTCCAGCCCTCCCCCCGGCGTGCAAGGATCATGGCGCGCCGCATGAAACGCGCCGGGGCATCCGCCGTTTCACGCCTTCCCTTCACCGATCTTCTTTTTTTCCTCATCCAGAAGTTCTTTGAGTTCTGTCATGAACTCGTTCAGGTCCTTGAAGGAACGGTAAACCGAGGCGAATCGAACATAGGCAACCTGATCGAGATCATGGAGTTCGGACATGATCGTTTCGCCGATCTGGGTACTCGGGATCTCCTTGTCGCCGGCCTCCTGAATGCGTTTCCCGATCTTCTCCACCAGCCGATCAATCGTCTCCACGCTCACGGGCCGCTTCTCGCAGGCCTTCTGGACTCCGAGAAGGATCTTTTTGCGATCGTAGGGCTCCCGCCGTCCGTCCTTCTTCACGACAAGCGGCAGGATTTCCTCGATGCGCTCGTAGGTCGTGAAGCGACGCTCACAGCTTTCACACTCGCGGCGGCGCCGGATAACGTTGTCGTCGCGCGAAACCCGCGAGTCGATGACCTTGCTGTCTGTGCCAGAGCAGAACGGGCAGCGCAATTCGGCCTCGCTTAGTCGCCAGGTCGCCCTAAGGGGCGCGCAAACGCGCGGCGGCGGCGGGGAGGGGAAATTTCAGGCCGATGCCAGGCGGCTGGCGTACAGGGGAAAAGCGGCGCAGAGCTCATGGACCTTTTTTCTCACGCTTTCGGTCAGCGCCTGATCATCCGGCCGCTCAAGGATATCGGCGATTAGATCGCCGATGAGTTCCATCTCGACCTCCTTCATGCCCCGGGTCGTGATCGCCGGCGTGCCGATGCGGATTCCGCTGGTCACGAAAGGCGAACGGGTCTCGAAGGGAACCGTATTCTTGTTCACCGTGATCCCTGCCCGCTCGAGCGCCTCTTCGCCCATCTTCCCGGTCAGATCGGTGTCGAGCAGATTGATCAGGACAAGGTGTGTATCGGTCCCGCCTGATACCAGATTCCATCCGCGCGCCCCGAGCTTCTCGGCAAGCGCCCTGGCATTCCTCACGATCTGCTGCTGGTAGTCCCTGAAGGCTTCAGTCTGCGCCTCCCTGAAGGCGACGGCCTTGGCGGCAATCACGTGCATGAGAGGGCCGCCCTGAATTCCCGGGAAGACGGTGGAGTTGATGGCTTTGGCGTAGGCCGACCTGCAGAGGATCAGCCCGCCGCGTGGCCCGCGGAGCGTTTTGTGGGTGGTCGTCGTCACGAACTCGCAGTACGGGACCGCATTGGGGAAGAGCCCCGCGACAACAAGGCCCGCATAGTGGGCGATGTCCGCGACGATCTTGGCGTCGATCTCGTCGGCGATAGCCCGGAACTTCTCGAAATCGATCTTTCGCGGGTAGGCGCTCGCCCCCACCATGATGAGCTTGGGCCGGTGTTTCAGCGCGAGGTCGCGCACCTCATCGTAGTCGATGAGGTGATCCGACTTGCGTACGCCGTAGGGTATTACCTTGTAGAGCTTCCCGGAAAAGTTGACAGGGCTTCCGTGGGTAAGATGGCCGCCGTGGGAGAGATTCATTCCGAGATAGGTGTCGCCCGGAGAGAGGGTGGCCATGTAGACGGCCATGTTTGCCTGGGCGCCCGAGTGGGGCTGCACGTTCGCCGCCTCGGCCCCGAAGATCGCCTTGGCGCGCTGGATGGCCAGCTCCTCCGCGATGTCGACGTAAGCGCATCCGCCGTAGTAGCGCCGGCCCGGAAGGCCCTCCGCGTATTTGTTCGTGAGAACGGACCCCTGGGCTTCCAGCACCGCCTCGCTGACGAAGTTTTCGCTCGCGATCAGCTCGAGGGTGGTCGCCTGCCGCTCTGTCTCTTTCTGTATCGCATCCGCGATTTCAGGATCCTGATCCCGCAGCAAAGACATATGAACCTCTCATGATTCGGAATTATTCGGATGATTGTCCCGGATTTCTCTCTCTATCTCGGAAATCTTCTCGAGCCGCCGCTTGTGGCGCCCTCCCTCGAACTTTGTGTCGAGCCAGACGTCCAGGGCCGGAACCGCTTTTTCGGGCGTGATGGTCCGTTCCCCGAAGACCGCCACATTGGTGTCCACGTGGGCGCGCGACTGGCGGGCCGTCTCGACATTGTCGATGACGACGGCCCTTACGCCCGGATACTTGTTCGCGGCCACGCTCATCCCCACGCCCGATCCGCAAACCAGGATGCCGCGCTCGGCGCCGCCCGAAACGAGACTCCGGGCCACCTTGGTCGCGAAGTCGGGGTAATCGACGGAAGTATCCTCGAAAGTCCCGAAATCACGAACCTCGAGCCCCGCCCGCCCGGCGAGATGATCCATGAACACTTTCTTCAGGCCGACCCCGGCGTGATCGCTGGCGATGACGATCTTCAACGTCCGCTCTCCCGAAAGCGCGATATCGCCAGGCAGGCGTTGGTTCCTCCAAAGCCGAAAGAATTGGAAAGAACAATTTCCGGCCGCGCCGGCCGAGCCGCGCCAGTAACATAATCGAGATCGCAACCGTCGTCCGGATCAGTCAGATGCATGGTCGGCGGCAGAATTCCGTCCTGGATAGCCAGGGCCGAGAAGATGGTCTCGATACCGCCGGCGCCCCCGAGCAGATGCCCCGTCATTGATTTGGTGCTGCTCACGGCCAGCCGGTTTGCGTGATCACCGAAGACCATCTTGATCGCGCGCGTCTCGAGAACGTCATTGTAGGTCGTGGCGGTTCCGTGGGCGTTGATGTAGTCCACCTCGTCGGGGCGGATGCCACCATCCTCGAGCGCCATACGCATGCACCGGCTGGTTCCGCTGCTGTCTTCGGGAGGACTCGTCACGTGATAGGCATCACCCGTCAGGCCGTAGCCGATGATCTCGGCGTAAATCCGGGCCCCGCGATCGAGCGCCTGGGTGAGTTCCTCGACCACGACGATCCCCGCCCCTTCCCCCATCACGAATCCGTCGCGCGTCCGATCGAAGGGGCGGCTGGCAGACTCCGGCGTATCGTTGCGCGTGCTCATGGCGCGCATGGCACAGAAGGCGCCGATCGAGAGCGCGGTCACCGGCGCTTCCGCGCCGCCGGCCACCGCCGCGTCGCAAACGCCGCTCTGGATGAGCCGGAACGCTTCGCCGATGGCGTGCGTTCCAGCGGCGCAGGCGGTCGCGGGGGCAATGTTGGGGCCCTTGAGACCGAGACGGATGGATGCCTGTCCGGCGGCCATGTTCGGAATTCCCATCGGAACCGTGAAGGGGGAGAGCTTTCGCCAGGCGTTCTTGACCGGGCCCGATGAGGACCTGGTTTCATCCCCCGAAACGCCCAGAAGCGTTCGGGCGCAGATCCATGAAGTATGAAGCCCGCCGTAACCCGTTCCGATGATGGTCCCGACGCGGGGCGCTGTTTCGGGGGTTACCTTGAGGCCGGCGTCTTCCATGGCCTGGATGGCGCCGACGACGCCATACTGCACGAAGGGATCCATCCTTCGCAGATCCTTCTTCCCGATATAGGCGACCGGATCGAAACCCCGCAGCTCACCCGCTATCCGCGTCGGGTATCCCACAGCCTCCGCGTCGAAGTACGTGATCGGGCCGATCCCCGATTTCCCCGCGCAGATACCCGCCCACGTCTCCGCAACCGTGGCTCCAAGGGGTGTCACGGCGCCCATTCCGGTTATCACGACGCGCCGACTCATACCGGAAGCCCTCGTCAGGCGTGGCCCTTCGTCCTGATGTAGTTGATGGCGTCCTGGATTGTCTGGATCTTTTCCGCATCCTCGTCTGGGATTTCCAGGTCGAACTCTTCCTCCATGGCCATGACGAGCTCGACGATGTCCA
>CBDUXZ010000248.1:0-3938 GCA_965371325.1 uncultured bacterium
GAGCGCTGCCAGCACCGCGAGCGCAACGGCCGCCAGAGTAAGAACGCGCGCCCTTGGAATGCGGCGCGATCGGCGCTCCTTGGCCGCAGTCGTCATGAGAAGAGTATCCGGCGGGGAATCACGATAAGTCTCAGAGGCGTTCCTTGAGAAGTTTATTCACCAAAGCCGGGTTGGCCTTCCCCTCGGTGCGCTTCATCACCTGCCCGACGAAATAGCCGAAGAGCTTGGTCTTCCCGGCCCGGAAGCGCTCTCTCTCGTCCGCATTCGCCGCGATGATCTCATCGATGATCGAAATGATAGCCTGCTCGTCACTCAGCTGCACCAGTCCCCGGGACTCGACTATCTCCCGGGGCGGGCGGCCGCTGGAGACCATTTCAGACAGAACCCCCTTGGCGATCTTTCCCGATATGGTTCCGTCCGCGATCAGGGCGACGAGCTCGCCCAGGCGATCAGGAGGAACGGGGCTCGACGTGATCTCCCCTTCGAGAATTCCAAGCAGCTCGTCCTTGATCCAGTTGGAAGCCTGCTTGGGAGCCGCACCCGTCTTTATGACCGCTTCGAGGTAGTCGGCGAGGGCGCGCGTCGAGGTGAGAACCCCGGCGTCATAACGAGGAAGCTCGTATTCACGTTCGAACCGCTCCATCCGCGCCCGCGGAAGTTCAGGGAGCGTTTTCCGGACCGTATCGACCCATGCGGTATCGATGACGAGAGGCGCCAGGTCGGGCTCCGGAAAGTACCGGTAGTCGTGGGCCTCTTCCTTGCCCCGCATCGACTCCGTCACCATCCGGTCGGCGTCCCAGAGCCGGGTTTCGTGCAAGACGGGCTCGCCCCGTTCCATGCAGTCGATCTGCCGTTCACGCTCGAAATCGATGGCGCGCTCCACGTTGCGGAAGCTGTTCAGGTTCTTCATCTCGACTTTCGTGCCCAGGGCGCTCTCGCCCCTCTTCCTGACCGACACATTCGCGTCGCAACGCAACGAGCCCTCTTCCATGTTTCCGTCACACACGTCCAGGTACATCAGGATCGCCCGAAGGCTCCGAAGATACTCCCCGGCTTCTTCCGAGCTTCGAAGATCAGGTTCGCTCACGATTTCGAGCAGGGGAACCCCGGCGCGGTTCAGATCAACAACGCTTCCGCTCCCGGCGACCGCCTCGTCGTGAATGTTCTTGCCAGCGTCCTCTTCCATGTGAATTCGCGTAAGGGCGATACTTCGGCTCTTCCCGTCGACGTCAATCGGAACGGCCCCGCCGATGCAGACGGGGGTTTCGTACTGGCTGATCTGATAACCCTTGGGAAGGTCCGGGTAGAAATAATTTTTTCGGGCGAAAATGGATCGCGGGGAAATTCGGCTTTCCAGGGCCAGGCCGAGCCTAATCGCGAACTCCACGACGCGCCGGTTGAGCACCGGAAGGACGCCCGGCAATCCGAGACAGACAGGGCAGGCGTTCGCGTTCGGATCAGCGCCGAAACGCGTGGTGCAGCCGCAGAAGATCTTCGCGTCGGTCTTGAGCTGCGCGTGAACCTCGAGCCCTACAACGATCTCATATGCCATTCCGGTGTTTCCTCGGTCCGCGCCGGCCTCGCTGATCGACATTCCTTCCTCTTCTCCGGCCGGGACGTTCCTGGCCACGCGTCCCCGATCCGTCTCCCTGTTATAACTCACCACCTGTTACGAAGGTTATTCGCAAACCCTTCTCCCTTCCCCTGAAAGCTCAGATAGTGGCCGGCCTGCGGCGGTGCCAGTCGTGGGCCTGTTCGTAGGCATGGGCCACGCGGAAAATCGTCTCTTCGCCCAGGGGCCTGGCAAGAATTTGCAGTCCAATCGGGAGCCCCTCTCCGGTGAAGCCACAGGGTAGCGAGAGCCCCGGGATCCCCGCGAGGTTGACGGGAATCGTGAATACGTCCGAGAGATACATAGTGAGCGGATCGTCGACCTTCTCGCCCAGGCGAAAAGCCGCTGTGGGCGCCACGGGCGTGAGAAGGACATCGCACTCGCGGAAGCTCTCTTCGAACTCCTTCCGGATGAGTGTGCGCACCGTCTGGGCCTTGCGGTAATAAGCCTCGTAGTAGCCCGATGAGAGGGCGTAGGTTCCCAGCATGATCCGCCGCTTCACCTCCGCGCCGAATCCGGCGGAGCGGGTACGGACATACATGTCCATGAGATCCGCCGCTTCACCCGCACGGTAGCCGTACTTCACACCGTCGTATCGCGCAAGGTTGGATGACGCCTCGGCGGTCGCAATGAGGTAGTAGGCCGCAACCGCATAGGGACTCGATGTTAGGCTTACATCCCGCGTTTTCGCCCCGAGGCCCTGGAGGCTGTCAATCGCCTCCCTCACAGCGCGCAACACCTCCGGGTCGGTCCCCTCCCCGAAATACTCCCGCGGAACGCCGATCGTGAGATCCGAGACACCGTCTTCGAGGGCAGCGGTATAGCTCGGCGTTGTTTCGGGGATCGAGGTCGAGTCACACGGGTCGTGGCCCGCTACAACGTCCATGAGGAGCGCGCAGTCGGTTACGTCTTTCGTGATGGGTCCGACCTGATCGAGCGAAGAGGCAAAGGCAACGACACCGTAGCGCGAAACGCGCCCGTAGGTGGGCTTCATCCCGACAACGCCGCAGTTCGCGGCGGGTTGCCGGACGCTTCCACCGGTGTCCGTTCCGAGGGCCGCGAGGCACTCATCGGCCGCGACCGCCGCCGCGCTTCCACCCGAGGACCCCCCGGGAATCCGCTCGAGATCCCACGGGTTGTACGTGGGGCCGTAGGCCGAGTTCTCACACGAGGAACCCATGGCGAACTCGTCCATATTGGTTTTTCCGACAATGACGGCGCCCGCGTCGCGCAGTCGTTTCACGACGGTTGCGTCGTAAGGGGGGACGAAGTTCTCGAGAATTCGCGAGCCGCAGGTCGTGCGGGTTCCCTTCGTGCAGAAGATGTCCTTGAGCGCGATCGGAACGCCGGCGAGCGGCCCGGCGCTCTCGCCCCGCTCACGGGCCTCGTCGACGCGCGCGGCCTGTTCGCGTGCCCCATCTGCGGTCAGACTGAGATAGGCATGAACGGAACCCTCGACGGCCTCGATCCGGCCGAGAACCGACTCCACCAGCTCCACCGC
This sequence comes from uncultured bacterium, assembly GCA_965371325.1. Taxonomy (GTDB): domain Bacteria; phylum JAUYMQ01; class JAUYMQ01; order JAUYMQ01; family JAUYMQ01; genus CBDUXZ01. The sequence goes on from CBDUXZ010000248.1 coordinate 3,114, forward strand.
CGTGATCTCTCCCCGCGCCAGGCGCTCGCGCGCTTCATGGGCGGTCAGACTGAAATGCGACATGCGCGTCTGCCTTCCGGGTGTGTCGGGCTTAAATGATCTTGGGGACCTTGAAGAAACTTCCGCTGCGCTCTGGCGCGTTCGACAGGCTAAGCTCGGGATCGAGAGACGGGATCACGCGATCTTCGCGAAAGGAAGTCTCGAGCGGTATCACATGCGCTGTCGGCTCGACGTCCTTCGTGTCGAGTTCGCTCATTTTATCGACGTAGGAGAGAATTTCATCGAGCTGCCGGGCGTACGTCTCCTCCTCCTCCTCCGAGAGCTTCAGACGCGCGAGCTTCGCTACGTGCAGCACTTGTTCCCTGGTAATCTTCATGAAGCGCTCCTTGGACGGCAGGGTTTCCGGCGGGCCGCGTCACTCTTTCTTGAACAGCTCCAGCACCGATTTCAGGATGTTCCCTTCCTGGCCCGCAAGCTGCTCGAGCTCTCCCCTGTCGAGAAACACGCCCTCGCACTCAGCGCACCGGTCGATGGAAACGTCGCGAAAGAGGACCTCGATCAGCTCGGAGCCGCACTTCGGGCAACGCATCCAGTGGAGCGCCTTGAGCTCCTCCCGCTCTGCATGGCCTTTCTTTATTTTCGCCTGCTCCTTCCGCTTGATCTCCTCGCGGGCAAAATACTCATCCTCGGCGCTGCTCGGTTTTTTCGGATCGCTCACGCTCGACTCCCCTTCTCGATGTGTCTGGTCAGGATCATGGGCATCAGCCCCGCGGGACGGTCCGGTAAAGCCCGGGCTATCCCCAGCGCACGGGCCCCGCAGGCTAG
>CBDUXZ010000249.1:0-3934 GCA_965371325.1 uncultured bacterium
CCTGTCAGGCGGACCGCAGGGAACGGTCATCGCCGAGGGGCCCGGTCCCGCGGACGTATCAATCACTGTTCCATCCGATGCTCTCCTGGGCCTGGTGAACGGGGCGGTTCGCCCCTCTGATGCGCTGGCGATGGGAGCACTGCGTGCGAAAGGGAATCTGAAAATTCTGGATCTGCTGCCGCAGCTCTTCGACATGAGCGCCGGAACGGCCTGATCCGTCCCAGCCTGTCCGATCCATAACCGCAAAAAGGAGAAACCGAATGCCTACGATTCATGGACTCAACGTTTCCCCCTACGTCAGGAAGGTCCGCGTGTACATGGCCGAAAAAGGGCTCCCTTACGATCTCGAGCCCGTCATTCCGGTCAACGTCAGCGACGAGTACAGGAAGATGAGCCCCCTCGGGAAGATTCCGGCATACCAGGACGGAGACGTCGCGCTCTGTGATTCGTCGGTGATCTGCGCATACCTCGAGCGCATCAATCCGACGCCGCCTCTCTATCCCGCCGATCCCTACGCTTATGCCCGGGCAATCTGGTTCGAGGAGTACGGCGACGGTGGGATGCAGCCCGTCATCGGGAACAAAATCTTCTTCCCCATGGTGGTGGGCCCCGGCTTTTTCAACCGGCCGAAGGATGAGGCGCTTGCCAATCAGGCGATGGATGAAGAGATGCCCGGGTTTTTCGACTACCTGGAGGGCCAGGTCGGCGACGGCGACACCCTCGTCGGGAACAGCTTCACGATCGGCGATATCGGGATCTGCTCCCCCTTCGTGAACCTGCGCCTCGCGGGCTTTGACATCGACGCCGGGCGCTGGCCGAAGCTCCGCCGCTATGTCGACGCGGTTCACAGCCGGCCCTCCTTCAAAGCGCTCATCGAGGAGGAGAAAGCGTCCCTCGGCGGTTGATGAGAACTGCAAGCCGGGCTTCGTCATCACCGGGCGGTTTAGGGAGTGCACCCCTTCAGGAGGAAATCATGGCAAAGGGAAAGGTCAAGTTCTACTTCGCATACAACAGTCCCTACGCATTCCTGGGCAACAGTCGCATCGACAGTGAACTGGCCCGCCTCGGCGTCGAAATCGAACGGAAGCCGATTTACTCGCCGCCTGCCACCGGCGGCGGCCCCGATCTCAACTCCCCCAGGTTCAGGTACCTTTTCAAGGACGTCAGCCGCTTCGCCGACGCTTACGGTCTTGCGCTGAACCCCGGCCCCTTCGCGAACACGCGGAAGGCCTGTCTTGGTTTTTTCTTCGCCCAGGAGAAGGGGTGCGAGGAGGCCTATCACCATGGCGTGTATGGCGCCCGATGGCTCGAAGGGAAGGACATCGGGGATGAGGGCGTGCTCGGTGACATCGCCGAGAAGTGCCGTCTCGATCGCGCGGAGTTCCTCGCCGCGCTGGATAACCCGAAATACGCGGCAGCCCTCGAGGCGAGCAACAAGGACGGGGAGGCCAACGAGGTGTTCGGTTTTCCCACCTTCATCTACGGGGGAGAGAAGTTCTGGGGGAACGACCGGATAGAGTGGCTCGTTCGCCATATCAAGGCCTCGGCGGGATAGATTGGGTCAGGCCCCGGCGGCTCTTTTTTCCGCACTTGACACCTGGGCGCCGCCCCGACTACACTTAACTACATGGTTAAGTATTCTTCCAGATCACTCAGCACAGTCTTCTCGGCGCTCTCGGATCCCACCCGCCGGGCGATGCTGAAACGCCTGTCGCGCGGGAGGGTCAGCATCACGGAACTCGCCCGCCCCTTCGACGTGTCTCTTCCCGCCATTTCCAGGCACCTGCGCGTTCTCGAGGAAGCCGGCCTGCTGCGCCGCGAGAAGGAAGGGCGCGTACGCCATTGCCGACTCGTGGCGGGACCCATCAGGGAGGCCGGCATGTGGATTGCCGATTACAGCCGTTTCTGGGAAGAGCGGCTTGATGCCCTCGAAACGTACCTCAACGCAACCGGTAATTACGCGAGAGGAATTTCCGGCAAGAAGGAGGATCAATCATGGCCACCCCCGAGCCCAACATCCAAACGAGTTTCCAGATCAAGCGAACGCTCGCGGCCTCCCGCGAGAAGGTCTTCGAGGCGTTCACGAAGCCCGAAGCGCTGAAACGCTGGTGGATGCCCGGCGAGGGCTTCTCGGTTCGCTCCGCGGAAGTGGATCTGCGCGTCGGCGGCGGCTACCGGATCGGCATGAAGAACCCTGGCGGAAAGGTCTTCCACGTTTTCGGGAGTTACCGGGAGGTGAAAGCGCCGGAGCGGCTTGTCTACACCTGGAAGTGGGACGGCATCGAGGAGCACCTCGGCGAAACGCTCGTCACGGTCGAGTTTCACGATCTGGCCGGCGGGACGGAGCTGGTGGTGACGCACGAACTGTTCCCCACCGAAGAAGATCGCGATAACCATGACAAAGGCTGGAGCGGCTGCCTCGATATCCTGGGAAAAATAATGGCTGCGTAACAGGGCTTTTCGCCCCATTGCATCGCCCCCTTGCAGGAGGTCTTCCATGTCCGAGTACGAGCTGTTCGGCGCAGCGGCATCGCCATTCGTCGAGAAGGTAAAGCGGGGCCTTACGCTTAAAAAGATTCCCTTCAAGTCCGTACCCATCCGATCCCCTCTCGATTTCGCCCGCTGGAATCCGGTGACGGGTAAAATGCCGGTGCTCAAGGTTGATGGAGAAAAACTCTACGACTCGACCTTCATCCTGCGCTACATCGATGGAAAGCATCCCGAGCCGCCGCTCTGCTCGGATGATCCCGAGATCGCCGCCCGCCAGCGGCAGCTGGAAGACTGGTCCGATGAATCTCTCTACTGGTACGGAATGGCCCTGCGGTGGAGCGAGAAGAACCGCGCCGCCTGCAGGGCGCAGATCGTCGCCAATCTTCCGGCATTTATGAGGCCCGTGGCCGGAGTCTTTCTTCCCCGCCAATTCACCGCGCATGCGAAGGGGCAGGGACTCGGGCGGCTCCCCTATAACACCGTGCTGAGAGAGCTGGAGGGGCGGCTGGAAGATCTCACGCTCATGCTGGGGAAGCGCGCTTTTTTCTTCGCAGATCGCGTGAGCGTGGCCGATCTCGCCATCTACGGAATGTTTCACGCACTGCGCTCGGGTCCTACGCCGGATGGCGCGGCGCTGATCGCGGAGCAGCCCGCCCTTTGCGACTGGGCCAAGCGCGTTGCGGAGGCGACCGGGGCCGCCTAGGGGGGGGATTGCTTCGCCGCTGACGCTCCTTGACCTGAGAGACCGGGCCGGGCCCTGGCCTCCCGCGCTCGCGGCCCCCACCTGCGCGCGGAAGGGCCAAGGCCCCATGTGGCAATCCCTGTAACCTGGACGGTGGCCAGGCGTCAAAGAGTCATGCGCGCACGCCGGGCGGACGTGTGCCCCTAGGCCCATCCGGGTCTTGTCCGCATTGCGGCGGCGGCATGGGTCCGGGTTTCAGGGGCCCGCCCGGGCGCTTGACGGAACCTCGCCGGAAGAACACCTTCTCTGCATGCTATGCACACAATGTCGCGCTGAACTTCTGCCCGGAAAGCGTTTCTGCCACGCCTGCGGCGCACCCGCGCCCGTGGGCTGTCCCAACTGCGGAGCCGAGATTCGGGAGCAGTTCCAGTTCTGCCCCGATTGCGGGCATGCCCTGCAGAGCGAGTCGGCCGCCGCGCCCGCTGATGCGCCCGTCACCGCGAGGGACGATCGTTTCTCGCGCCTCTCGCAACACATTCCCAGGGGGCTCGTCGAGAAGATCCGTTCGAGCAAAAGCTCGATCACGGGAGAGCGCAAGCTCGTCACGGTGCTCTTCTGTGATCTGGTCGGTTCGACAGCCATCGCCGAGGGTATGGACCCGGAGGAGTACCACGAACTTCTCGAGCAGTATTTGGAGCTGGCCTTCGCGGAAATTTACCGGGTCGACGGCATCGTGAACCAGCTGGCCGGCGACGGCATGAT
>CBDUXZ010000250.1:0-3915 GCA_965371325.1 uncultured bacterium
TGGCTGGCGCTGCTTCTCATGATTCTCTTCGGGGTCGAGCTCGGCTGGCTCCCCATCTCGGGAATTCGCTCCCTGGATCACGATTCCATGGGGTTCGGTGAGAAGTTCCTGGATTACGCCCGTCATCTTGCCATGCCCGTGTTCGTTTCGGCCTTCGGCGGACTGGCCGGGCTGTCCCGCTACATGCGGTCGAACATGCTGGAAGTCGTCCGCCAGGACTACATCACGACGGCGCGGGCGAAGGGGCTTCCCGAGGGCCGGGTGATCTACCGCCATGCGCTTCGCAACGCACTTCTGCCCGTGGTCACCATCCTGGGGCTCTCGGTGCCGGCGCTCATCGGTGGCTCCGTTATCTTCGAGACCATCTACGCCATTCCTGGGATGGGGCAGCTGTTCTTTCAGAGCGTGCTCGCCCGGGACTATCCGCTGGTGATGGGAGTGCTGGTGATCGGGGCGGTCCTCACGCTCCTGGGGAACCTTGTCGCCGACATCTCCTACGGCCTGGTCGACCCCCGGATAAGGACGGACCAATGAGCGCCGCCCGGAAGGTCATCCTGCGCAATCCCCTCGCGATCGCCGGGCTGATCACGGTGAGCCTGCTCGGGATGGTGGCGATCCTGGCGCCCCTCATCTCGCCCCATGATCCGACCACCATCGACGTTTCGAACGTGCTTGCGTCTCCCAGTGCCGTCCACCCTTTCGGAACAGACGATCTGGGGCGAGACGTGGCCTCGCGCATGATCTACGGCGCGCGGATCTCGCTCGCCGTCGGCTTTGTCGCGGTGGGAATTGCCGTGATGATCGGAATCGTGGTGGGCTCGCTCGCCGGTTACTACGGCGGCTGGGTTGACGCGTTGGCCATGCGATTCACCGACATCATGCTCTGTTTCCCGAGCTTCTTTCTCATCCTTGCCGTGATCGCCTTTCTTCAGCCCTCCATCTGGAACATCATGATCGTGATCGGCGTGACCTCCTGGATGGGCGTAGCTCGGCTGGTACGCGCGGAGTTTCTGAGCCTCAAGGAACGCGAGTTCGTGGTCGCGGCCCGCTCCCAGGGGATCGGCGACGCGCGCATCATCTTCCGTCACATCCTTCCGAACGCCCTGGCGCCGGTCTATGTCTCCGCGATCCTCGGCGTGGCCGGGGCCGTTCTTCTCGAGTCGGGCCTGTCATTCCTCGGCCTGGGCGTCCAGCCGCCCACCCCCTCTTGGGGAAACATTCTGACCGCCGGAAAGGACAACATCGAAATCGCCTGGTGGCTCTCGGTCTTTCCCGGCCTGGCGATCCTGCTCACGGTCCTGGCCTACAACCTCCTCGGGGAGGGAATTCGGGACGCCCTCGACCCCCGTCTGCGCGAAGGGCGCGGGGGCGCGGCCTGAGCGGGACGCCCCTTCACTTTTGTGTTCAACCGGCCGAAAAGGAGAGAGCAGGGGTAGGAAGCGGTGTGCTCGGCCACCGGGACTGCACAGGTGCGGGCGGAGAGTGATTCATGAAGCATCGGAAGCGGCTCGGGGACATGCTCGTCGAGCGTGATGTCATTAGTGAGTTTCAGCTCTCGGCTGCGCTCAATGATCAGCGCCGATGGGGAAACCGGCTGGGGACCTCGCTCATCCGGCTCGGATTCATCCATGAGGAGACCCTGACGTCGTTTCTCGCTACGCAGTACGGGCTCCCCGGCGTCGATCTTAAAAAAGAGGCCCCGGATCCGGAGGCCCTGAAAACCCTCTCCCCCGAAGTAGCCCTCGAGCGAGTCGTGCTGCCGCTCGCCATTTGTGAAGACGAAGGGGGCAGGCAGGTCCTCGAGATCGCCTTCGGGGATCCGCGAAACCTCGAATGCCTCGACGAGATCCGCTTCATGACCAACTATCCGCTCCGCATACGGCTTGCCAGTGACCACGCGATTGTTCGCGCGATCAACAAGCACTACTTCGGCAAGGAAGATGATGAGCGTTCCGAGGATTCCATCTCCATTCATACGGAGGCCCCCGACGCCTCCATGGTCATCATCCGGAGCATTGATGCAGAGCTCGCCGAAGCGAGGGACGCCCCCCTGAAGGCTGCGAAATCTGCCGACCCGGCGGCAACGAACCCCTCCGATGGACCCGGTTCCGGGCCCCCGCAGGCCAGGGCGCCACGGCGCCGCGCCGGCGATACCCCCGACGCCTCGGTCGAGGCCCTCCGCGTCGTCAGGGCTCTGGCCCGCGTTCTGGTTCGGAAGAAGATAGTCACGCCCGATGAGCTGCAGGCCGAGTTTCGCAAAAAGTAGAATGAGCGCTCGAACTCCCGGCCGCACTGCGCTAGAATTCCTCTCCCCTTGAATTCTCCCCCGGACCCTGAAACGAAGCCCGACGCCAGGGTAGTCACCACCTCGCGCCGGCCACGGGAACTGCAATCGCCATGACCGAACCGTTGCTCGAAGTACGGAATCTCCGGACGGTGTTTCACACGCCGGAGGGGCGGCTTGACGCGGTGGACGGGGTGAGCCTCGAGGTCCATCCCGGCGAGACCCTCGGGATTGTCGGGGAGTCGGGCTGCGGTAAATCCGTCACCGCCCTCTCCATTCTCCGCCTAGTCCCCTCTCCGCCGGGAACGATCGAGGGGGGCGAGATCCTCCTCGAGGGGCAAAACCTGCTCGGGTTGTCGCCCGCCAGGATGCGCGAGGTTCGGGGAAACCGGATCTCGATGATCTTTCAGGAGCCCATGACCAGCTTGAACCCGGTCTTCACCATCGGGAGTCAGATCACCGAAGCAATCGAGTTGCACCAGAACCTCTCGAAGGCCGAAGTGAAGGAGAAGGTTCTGGATTCTCTCAATCTCGTGGGGATACCGAACCCGGCCGAGCGGACGAAGGATTATCCGCACCAACTCTCGGGGGGCATGCGCCAGCGGGTCATGATCGCGATGGCGCTCTCCTGCCAGCCGCAACTTCTCATCGCCGATGAGCCCACGACAGCGCTGGACGTCACCATCCAGGCCCAGATTCTCGATCTGATCAATCGCCTGAAGAAAGACCTGGGCATGAGCGTATTGCTGATCACGCACGATCTCGGGATCATCGCGGAGGTGGCACAGCGCGTGGCGGTGATGTACGCGGGCCGCGTTGTGGAAACTTGCAGCGTGAAGAGGATTTTCGAACGGCCCCGCCATCCCTACACGGTGGGTCTGCTGAACTCTCTTCCCCGTTTCGGGCGCGGCGCGGGAGGGAGCCGCCAGCCGCTCCGCGCCATTCCGGGGACTGTCCCGACGCTGCTGGATCGGGTGCCGGGCTGTGCCTTCAGGGACCGGTGCTCGCGCGCCATCGAAATGTGTGCGACGGCCGATCCACCCCTCGAGGAGGGGGAGGCGGATCACGCGGTGGCCTGCTTCAACCGCACCCCCCTCGAGGCGTGAGGGAGATTTACAGATGAGCGAGCCGCTCCTTCAAATCGAGAACTTGCGGAAGTACTTCCCCCTCCGGGCAGGTCTCTTCAGCCGGCGGCGGGGAGAAGTTCGGGCCGTGGACGGCGTCGATCTGACCCTGGCCGAGGGGGAGACCCTCGGTCTCGTGGGGGAGTCGGGCTGCGGGAAGAGCACCCTCGGGCGCGCCATCCTCCGCCTCATCGAGCCCTCGTCCGGGAAGGTCGCCTTTGGGGGGGAGGACATCCTTGCCCTCGACCGGGAAGGACTCCGGGCCAAACGGCGCCAAATGCAGATAATCTTTCAGGATCCATACGCCAGCCTGAACCCCCGGATGCAGGTGGGGGACATCGTCGGGGAGGCCCTGACCATCCACAAGATCGCGCGGGGAAAGGAGCGGAGGGAGCGGGTTCTTGAGTTACTTCGCATTGTTGGGCTCCCCACGGAAGCTTATGGGCGGTATGCCCATGAGTTCAGCGGGGGGCAAAGGCAACGGATCGGCATCGCCCGGGCCCTGGC
>CBDUXZ010000251.1:0-3911 GCA_965371325.1 uncultured bacterium
CCATGGAATTAAATCCGTCCTTCTCCGGATCTCGAACGTCTTCGGCCCGCGCGCCCAGATGAAGCACTCCCGTTTCGGTGTGGCGAACTGGTTCGTGCGGCTCGCCATTGACGGAGAGATCATCAAGGTCTTCGGCGACGGAAAGATCCTTCGCGACTTCCTCTATATAGAGGATTGCGTTGAAGCCATTCTTCTGGCCGCTACGAGAGAGGATGCCGTCGGAGAAATTTTCAACGTGGGTGTCGACAAGCCCGAGACATTCCTCGAGCTTGCAAAGACAATCATCGACGTAGCGGGGTCGGGGCAATGGGAGTTCGCTCCCTTCAGCGCGGAGCGCGCAGCGCAGGAGCCGGGTGATTTCTACTCCGACATCACGAAGATCCGCACGCGTCTCGGCTGGGAGCCGCGTACCGCGCTGCGGGAGGGTATCCGGCGGACCGTGGAGTATTATCGGAAGAACAAATCCTTCTACTGGGATTGAGTTAAAGAATGAGAATGCGAGACGGCGTGGGCGAGATCGATCCCTCGGCCCGCATCTACGACAACGTGACCCTCGGCAAGAGAGTGACGGTTCGCGAAGGGGCCATCCTCTACGAGAACGTCACCGTCGGTGACAACGCCTACATCGGACCGAACGTGACGCTCGGGGAACCGCTGGCCGATTTCTACGGTAAACCCGACTACGAAAATCCGCCGACCGAGATCGGCGCCGACTCTCTCGTCCGTTCGGGGACGGTCATCTACGCCGGAACCAGGACCGGCGCACGCCTCAAGACGGGACATAACGCTTCCATCCGGGAGTTCACGGAAGCCGGCGATGATTGCAGTTTCGGTAGTTTCTCGATGATTGACGGTCGGGCCAAGTTCGGCGACGGCTGCCGCCTCCACTACGCGGTCGCAACTTCGCACGGGACCGTTCTTGGGAATCGCGTCCAGGTCTTCCCCTTCACGGCCTTCCCGGACTCGCTTCACCCCCCCTGCCGGCGTCATCTGGTGGGGCCCGTGATTGGCGACGAAACGATCATTCTGCTCCACGCCATCATCCTTCCCCGCGTCAGGGTGGGGGCCCGGTGCCTGGTTGCCGCCCATACGATCGTCACCAAGGATGTTCCCGACGGAATGGCCGTCATGGGTACCCCGGGAAAGATCGTAAAGCGCGTTGCGGATATCCCCTGCCAGATCACGCCCGGGCACCATCCCTACCCGTGGACGGAGGCGCAGGAGTGAGCGGGAGAGTCCCCTTCGGGGATCTCCGGCGGCAGGTCGCGTCTCTGCGAGAGGAGATCGACGGGGCGATCGCGCGCGTGCTGGATCGCGGCTGGTTCATTCTCGGAGAAGAGGGAAAGGCCTTCGAGCGGGAGTTTGCCGATCACGTCGGGGCCCCCGACGCGATCGGAGTTGCGTCGGGGACCGACGCTATCACGCTGGCGCTGATGGCCCTCGGCGTGGGCCCGGGAGACGAGGTCATCACGGTCTCGGCCACTGCGGTTCCGACCGCCGCGGCAGTGCTGCAGACGGGCGCCGAGGTGGTTTTCGCCGACATTGACGATGCGATGACCCTCGATCCCGTGGCGCTCGAGTCGGCCCTTGGCCCCCGTACCCGCGCCGTGGTGCCAGTGCATCTTTACGGACAGCCGGTGGACATGGCGCGCATACTGGATATTGCCGAGAGACGCGGAGTGGCTGTGGTGGAGGATGCAAGTCAGGCCCACGACGCCGTGTTCGAAGGGAGGCGCGCGGGCACGATCGGGAACGTTGGATGCTTCAGCCTGTATCCGAGCAAGAATCTGGGTGCACTGGGAGATGCGGGCATCGCCGTCACGGGAGACGAGAAGCTCGCCCGTGCCATGCGGGCCCTTCGCGACTATGGGCAGTCGCGGCGCGATCACGCCGAGGCGCCCGGGTTGAATAGCCGGCTTGATGAGCTTCAGGCCGCGATTCTGCGCGTGAAGGTTCCTCGGCTCGAAGGCTGGTCGGCGCGCCGTGACGCGCTGGCGTCGCTCTACGGTCGGGGCCTGCGTGATCTGGAGGCGTCCGGGGATCTCATGCTGCCCTGGCCCCGAAAGGGGTGTCGGCACGCGTGGCACCTGTTCGCCATCCGGACAGCAAAGCGCGATGCGCTCCGATCGCATCTCGCCGAGCATGGAATTGACACCATCGTTCACTATCCGACACCCGTCCACCGCCAGCCCGCATACAGCGGCGCCCGGGTGGGCGCCGGAGGACTCGCCCGAACGGAGGCCTGGGCTTCAAGCACGCTGAGCCTTCCGCTCTTCCCGGAACTCGCTGATGGCGAGGTCGAACGGGTCGTGGAAGGCGTCCGGGAATTTTTCAGGGGCCAGTGACTGTCGAGGGGCGCCCCGCTGCCGGGGCGCGAACAGGGGAGTGCCATGACGGAGAGTCAGGAGCGACCAATCCATTCGGCGGGCGCGGCGCCCGTACCCGATCTTTCGATTATCATCCCCGCCTACGATGATGCGGGATCGATCGAGGGCGTGGTGCGGGAGGCGGCCTATGTCGCGGACAAGGCTGCGCGCCGCCACGAGATCCTCGTCATAAACGACGGGAGTTCCGACAGCACGGGGGAGATCCTCGACAAGCTGTCCCATGAATTCGAGAGCCTTCGCGTGATCCATCACCCCGTCAATCGGGGATTTGGCAGCACGATGCGCGAACTCTATCAGCGCACGGCCGGGAAGCTCATCTTCTCCATCCCGGGAGACGGGCAGATTCGCGCTTCGCAGCTCGAACGCATGCTCCCCGCGGCGGAATTCGCGGATCTGGTGGTTGGCTGGCGCGAAATCCGAAACGATCCCGGCCGCCGAAAGCGCCAGTCATACGTCTACAACTTCCTGATCCGCCTGCTCTATCGCGTAAAGATCGGTGACGTCAATTCCTCGAAGCTCATCCACCGCCGCGTTTTTGAATCGATTCCGCCCCTCGAGACGGAGAGCCCCTTCATCGATGCGGAGCTTTGTATCAAGACACTGCGCCACGGCATGACGATTCGAGGAGTCGTCATCGAGCACATGCAGCGGCAGCACGGATCGGGGAGCGGCGGCAAAGTACATATTATCCTTGCAACGATCCGGGACTTGCTGCTGATGTGGCCGCGGCTCCGGCCACGGGGAGAACGGCTCAAAATTCGTGCCAGCTCCGGGAAGCACACGCGGGAGGAGCGCTCTGCCGAAGAAGCCCGGCCGGGCGCCCGCCGCCGCGACGGAGCGCCATGACGTTGCACCACTCGAAAACCGGGGGGGACGCCGCGTGGGTTCTCACGTGGACCCTCGCCGGGCTTGCGCTGCGCAGCTTGCTCATCGGATTTACCAACCGGATCACCGGGGACGGGGTCGGTTGGTACATTCCGATGGTTCGGGCCTTCTTCGAAGGGCGCTGGTCGGACGGGTTCAACGTTTACATCCCGCCGGTCTACTCGATTTTCGTCTCCGCGGTCGCACGGCTTCTTCCCGCTGCCGCCTGGCAGGGGCCTGTCGGTGAAGCGGGGGCCTTTGAGCTCGCGGCGCAGATCACATCTGCTCTCTTCGGCACCGCATCCATTCCTCTGGTCTACCTGCTTGTCCGGCGGCTCGCGCCGCCATCCCACGCGATCGCCGCCGCGCGCGTGGGAGTCGCGATGGCGGCGTTTTCGCCTTTCCTCTCACGCCTGGGCGCGCAGGTTCTCACCGAGGCGACTTATACGTTCTTCTTCCTTGTCGCGGCGCTTGCCGGCCTGGCGCTTCTGCGTGAACGGCGCCCCGGCCGCGCCGCTGCTTTCGGACTGGTCGTCGGGCTGGCCTGCCTCAATCGCCCGGAGGCCATGGGCCTGCTGATAATCATCGGGGCATGGATCGGTCTGCCTGCTCTTCTTCGGCCGCGCGCGCTGGCACGATCAGCCGGCCTGTGTCTCGTGG
>CBDUXZ010000252.1:0-3904 GCA_965371325.1 uncultured bacterium
AAGCGCAACTCTGCTCGTAACCGCGTTAAAACAGCTCATAAATGAAGGGCGCAACGACTCTCCCTTGTGTTGTGACGATGAGGACACTCAGGGCGACCATCACGAACAGAATGGGGCCAAGCCACCACTTCTTGCGTACGCGCATAAAGGCCCAAAGCTCTCCGAAAATCTCGAACCGCTTCAGGCCATCCTTGAAACCCATCTTTGCTCCCTTTCGTCGAAGTGTACGCGATTAAAAGGCCCTCTAATCAAGTTCGAACTGTGTGCGCCAGTCAACGTCTTCGCGAAGCGGCCTCATTTCCTCCTTGTCCAGGAGGAAGCGATCCAGCACCAGGTAATCCATGTTCGTCCTCATGAAACAGAGATACGCGTCCGCGGGGGTGCAGACGATCGGCTCTCCGCGCACGTTGAACGACGTGTTGATGATGGCTGGACAACCGGTCAGGTCATCGAAGGACTTGATAAGATCGTAGAAGAGCGAGTTCTGCTCCCGCGTAACGGTCTGTATCCGCGCGGAGCCGTCAACGTGGGTAACCGAGGGAAGCTCGCGTTTATCCGGACGCACCTGGGCCACGATAAGCATGTAGGGGCTCTCGGTGTCCAGATCGAAATACTCGCTGCATCGGTCGGCAAGGACGGAGGGCGCAAAGGGTCTGAAGCTTTCCCGAAATTTGATCTTGAGATTCACCACATCCTTGTTGTCGGGATTTCTGGCGTCCGCGAGGATGCTCCGGTTCCCGAGAGAGCGAGGCCCAAACTCCATTCTCCCCTGGAACCAGCCCACGACCTTCTGATCAGCGATGAGCTGCGCCGTCTTCCTGGTGAGGCTATCGCGGTCAAGCTCATGAAACTTGATGTCGTTGCTCTCAAGATAGGTCCGGATCTCGTCGGCTGAATACTCCGGACCCCAGTATGCATGAGGCCACGACCATTTTCGCTCGTTGTCGAGGAGGTGATGATAAATGAAGGCCGCCACCCCTACCGCGCCGCCCGCGTCTCCGGCCGCCGGCTGAACAAAAATATTCCTGAACGGCCCTTCCCGGAGGAGGCGTCCGTTCGCGACGCAATTGAGCGCCACACCGCCGGCCATACAGAGGTTCTCCTGTCCGGTCACCTCGTGCAGATGACGCGCCATGCGGAGAACCACCTCCTCCGTCACCCTCTGCACGCTCGCCGCGATGTCCCAGTGCTTCTGCTCGAGACCGGTCTCGGGCTTTCGCGGCGGACCCCCGAAGAGTTTGTCGAACTTCCGGTTTGTCATCGTAAGGCCGTAGTCATAGGCGAAATACTTCATGTTCAGCTTGAAGCTTCCATCCTCACGGAGCCGGATGAGCTCGTCCATGATGAGGTCGTAGTAGATCGGCTTGCCGTAGGGAGCCGCGCCCATGACCTTGTACTCGGCGGAGTTCACCTTGAAACCGAGGTAATAGGTGAAAGCGCTGTAGAGAAGTCCCAGTGAGTGCGGGAAGCGAATCTCCTTGAAGAGATCCAGCTTGTTTCCCTTGCCGAGGCCGAAGCTGGCAGTGGCCCACTCTCCAACGCCGTCGAGGGTGAGCACTGCTGCCTCCTCGAAAGGACTGACCATGAACGCACTCGCGGCATGGGATTCGTGGTGCTGGATGAAAAGCACTTCCCCCTCGAAATTCAGATCGCGCTTGATGTTATGACGCGTCCAGAGCTTCTCGCCGAGCCACAGGGGAATCGCTTTTGAGAACGCCCTGAACGATCGCGGGAAGCTGGCGAGGTAGGTCGTCACGATCCTTTCAAACTTGACCAGCGGCTTGTCGTAGAAGCCGACGTAATCAATCTGATCGACACCGATACCACCCGCCCTGAGCACGTAGTTGATGGCGTGTTCGGGAAAGCCCGGATCGTGCTTCTTCCGCGTGAAGCGTTCTTCCGAGGCAGCTGCGATCACCTCTCCGTCTTTCCACAGGCAGGCCGCGCTGTCGTGATAGAAAGCGGAGATGCCAAGTATGTGCATGCCGACTACTCCAAATCAGACCTGTCTTCGACTCTCGCTCAAACTGCGGGTCTGCCCTTCCGGATCATTCCAGAAGCTCTGCTCGTCGCCGATTCGTTTCCCCATCAAATCGGCACGAACGATACGGCTCATAATATTGATCGGGGCGATGATCAGGACGTAGATCAGGGTCAGTACGATTGCGCCGTTCACTTTCGCCAGAACCGCCGCGAACTTCAGCCACCCCCCCTTGACGGCGCGCCCTACCCGCCTCAAAGCGCCTCCCTCTCGGGCTTCATTGCTCTTCACGCTCTTGATCATCGCGTTGCCGTCCGTCACGTTGTCCCCTTCGCCTGATCGCCCATCAGTGCCGGAAGTGCCAGAGGCGGTAATAACCGAGCTTGTTCGAGCCGAACTTCAGCACCATACCCATGCCGAGCCCGGCGAAGATCCAGAACGGAATTTGGACCGAGGTCGATCGGAAAGCGTCGAAGAAGAAGAGGTTGATCAGGATACCTACGAGCCCGCATGAGATGGCCCAGAGAAACTCCCTGATCACCGGCTCAGGGACTTTGTAGCTCCCCCTGTAGAGCGTCCGGAGGACGCCGACAAGAACTGAAATCATCAGGAATAGCGCGATGATACCATACTCCAGCAGGATCGTTAGATACATGTTGTTCATGCCGGCGGGGGGCAGGAGCTTCTCCCGAAACTCAACGGTCTCCGGCACCTCCACCTTCTGCCATGAAGCTTCTCCGGTTCCGAGTAACAGATCCCAGCGATGTTCATGCAGAACCGCGGCCTGCAGCGTCAGTTGCTCCTGCGCGCGGGCTATCGGCATCTCGAAATCCCAGGGGGGATTTCCAGTGACAAGCGCGTGCCCGATCAGAACCGTCAGGAGCGCGGCTCCAAGAAACTGTGTCGCGCGTTCACGGCGGTGACGCCATCCGTAAAGCAGGAGGGTCGATCCAAGAACGAGCATTCCGCGCTTCGAGAAGAAGGTAGCCGCGAACCCGAGGCTCGCCGCAAAACAGATGAGCCCCGCCACCTTCCTGGCGACACTCATAAAGCTACGGGTGGCCGCGAGGAGGATCGGAAGGCAGAGAACGAAATAACTGATAAGTACGTTGCGATTGGCAAGGAAATCCTGCACCAGTCGCGCGTCAAGTCCCGTCCTCAGGGCTTCCGAACGAACTTCTCCTCTTAGCAGCAGGAAGCCGACGATCCCGGCCAGCCCGCTGATGAACGCGATGATGGCGATTCCCTTCATATAACTCTTCATGTCCTCCAGCCGATCATTCACACTATTGGCCACGAAGTAGAAGAGCCCGAATCCGGTGCAGGCAAACTTGAGAAGTTGCAACAGCCCCGAGCTGGAGGCGTTCTGCAGAAGAACCGTGCCGAAGGTCACAACCAGAAATGCAAGCACGACACGATCCACCGGAGTTCTGACAAAAACCAGATCTCCCCGCAGAAAACGAAGCACGAAGAAAATACCCATGGCGAGAATGGCGAGGTTTACAAGGCTCACAGATCGCCCGAGCACCTGGATCTGCAACTGCTCTGAAAGCGCCGCGGGAAGGAAAAGAGCAAAAACAATCATCAAAAGAACGAGCGAAAGCGTCGTCATCTGGCGTGAGAGAAGCCGCGTGAAGGTAAGGAGCAGAATCCAGGAATCGAAGAGGACCGACCGGTTGCGGGCGTATATGCGCTCGTACCGAAGTTTGTTCCGCGGCTGGAGGTAGTAGCTGTGGCGGAGCTGGGCCAGGCCGGTGATGCCGGGCGGAATGGCAAACCTTGCCTCGTACCCCGGGATTTTCCGCTTGGCCTCTTCCAGGAAGACAGGCCTTATCGGCCGGGGTCCGACGAGGTTCATGTCGCCCTTTAGTACGTTGAACAGCTGGGGAAACTCGTCGATCTTGCGCTTCCGGAGCATGCGAC
>CBDUXZ010000253.1:0-3895 GCA_965371325.1 uncultured bacterium
GACGACCTTGTGACCGTCACGGATTACCTTGTTTCACCTTACGTGGGGCTCATTCCTCATCCCTTCCCCTTCAAGATCAGCGAGCGGGAGATCGCCGAGCTGATCCGCTTTCCGCTGGAGGACTTTCTCCCCCCCGAGCGCCTTCGCGTCGCCCGGCGGATGCAGTATCGCGGCCGTTCTCACGCCACCTTTTTTTTCGACATGGGCCCCCACGTCGTCTGGGGTGTCACGGCCGAGATCCTCCTGCAACTTCTCGAGACCGCATACGGCTACACCGCGCACCACGATGCAGACTGAGGAGGCGCGAACCGGCGTGTGCAGGGAATTGGAGAGACTGGAGGGCCGATCAGCTCCGGAAGAGATCCTTTCGCACGTGATCAAGCGCGGGGAGCGTCCTTCGAATCTCTTGGAGATATTCCATGTCGAGGTCGGCGAAAACCACCCCGGGCCGGTCCGGGGCCCGGGCGAGGATGGTTCCCCAAGGGTCGATGATCATCGCGTGGCCGTGGGAGGCGCGCCGGGGCGAATGGCGCCCGATCTGCGCCGGCGCCACCACATAGCACTGGTTTTCAATCGCGCGGGCACGCAGGAGGGGCTCCCAGTGATCCTTGCCCGTGTGGGCCGTGAAAGCCGACGGGACGAACAATACCCTGGCGCCGCGGAGGGTGAGAGTGCGGTAGAGCTCGGGAAAACGGAGATCGTAGCAGACGGAGAGGCCCACGGGGCCAAAGGGCGTATCGGCAAGCACCGGGGCCGCACCCGCAGCGACGGTCTTGCTTTCCTGGAAGTCAGGCCCACCGCGAATGGACACATCGAAAAGATGCAACTTCCTATAGCAGGCGACGATCGTCCCTTCGGGATTGAGCAGCATGCTCGTGTTGGAAACGCGAGCGTCGTCCACGTCCGCCCCCGGGCGTTCGGCGACCGTTCCACCCAGGATCCAGATCCTGTGTTCGCGCGCGCGATCGCGAAGCCACCCTGTCACACGGCCACGCGCTTCCGGAGAGGATTCAATCGCGCTCCCCGTCCTGCAGGGGGGCTCAGGGTCGGGAATGCGTTCTCCCTCGGCGCGAAGGAAGGCAAAATTTTCAGGCAGCGCCGCCAGTTCGACCCCTCCTTCGACCGCTTCCGCGAGCCGCTCCGCGGCATCGTGGAGGTTCCGGTCGCGCTCTGCGGTGCTCGTCATCTGGATCGCGGCTACCCTGAACTTCACGTCCGTCTCCTGTATGGCCTGGCCCGTGGCGAGCGTAATGTATTCTCGCCGCCCTCTCAAGCAGCGGGCGCCTTGACGGAAAAGATCGCGGTGCCTAGGATGAATGAGATGATCTCTCCGGCGCTTTCAGGTGCGCATTCTCGGAATCTTTCCAGGCCCGCTTCGCTTCCCCGCCTGTCCACGCGGGACACTCGCTTTCCCTTCCGGGTACCATCTCGATGAGGCGTCGACTTGCGGATCTGGAACGTGCGGTGGAGCTTCTTGCCGCTTCGTCCCACGCCATCGCCCTCACGGGAGCGGGTATCAGCGTTGATAGTGGTATCCCCGCCTTCCGCGGTGCCCAGGGACTCTGGGACCGCTATGATCCATTGGAGTACGCCCACATCGATGCTTTCCGGGCAAACCCCACCCGCGTCTGGGAAATGCTCCGCGAGCTGGGGGACGTGATTACGCGGAGCAGCCCGAATGCGGGGCACCGCGCGCTCGCCAAGCTGGAGGAGATGAATCACCTCGGAGCGGTCATCACGCAGAATGTCGACAGCCTGCACCAGCGCGCCGGTTCGAAGCACGTCATCGAGTTTCACGGCGGCGGGGATCGATTCGTCTGCCTCTCCGGACACGGGCCGTTCGGAAGAGATGAGATCTCCACCGAGGTATTTCCCCCAGCCTGCGCCCTCTGCGGATCGATTCTGAAGCCGGACGTCGTGTTCTTCGGAGAGCCGATCCCCACGAAGGCGGTACTTGCGGCGCAGCGCGAGGTGGATCGCTCCGATCTCGTTCTCGTTCTCGGAACCAGTGCCGAGGTATCACCCGCCGCCGATATTCCCCTGGCGGCCCGCAGCCGGGGTGCCCGCGTGATCGAAATCAATCTCGAGGCAACGCATCTCTCCGATACGATTTCCGACGTGACGCTTCTTGCCTCGACAACGGAGGCGCTTCCGGCGATGGTCGAAGCCCTCGAGACGCTCTCTGTCGTATCATGAGTAATGGACGGCGGATCTCCTGACGCCGGAATGACCGCGGGCGACCATCAGAGAAGGACGTTTATGACAGGGCACCTGACGCTGGATCTCACGAGGCTCTTCTCGTCCGTCGTGGGCACGAAGGGACTTGATGCCGCGGATATCGACCCGGCGGCCGCCCGGCGGGCGTTCGAAGCTTTCGAGCGGCGTCGTTCGGCGGGCGAGGTTGGCTTTGCGGAACTGGCGCGCCGGAAGGACCTCGCCCGGGCGTGCAGCGAGCTGGCCGAGGAAGTGAGGGCCGAGGCCTCCGACTTTCTCCATGTCGGCATCGGTGGCTCCGCCCTGGGGCCCCGGTCGCTTGTCCGGGCCCTGGCCCATCCACAGCACAACCTGCTGAGCCCCTCCCGTCGCAACGGCCCCCGCATCTTTTTCGTGGAGAACGTGGACCCCGAGAGCCTCGCGGGCCTCGGGGAGGTCATCGACCTCTCCCGAACCTGGGTTCACGTCGTGAGCAAATCCGGGGGGACCGTGGAAACGCTGAGCCAGTGGCTCGTGATCAGGGAGTGGCTCGAGTCCTCGGTGGGGAAGGTGGAAGCCGCCAGGCGGACGATCTTCAACACGGATCCCGAGAGGGGCCTCCTTCGGCGGATAGCGCGCGAGCAAGGGGTTCGCGCGCTCGAAATTCCCGCCAACGTCGGCGGCCGCTTCTCCGCGCTCTCCCCCGTGGGGCTCTTCCCTCTCGCTGTCGCGGGAGTCGACCCCGCCCGCGTTCTGGAGGGGGCACAGGCCATGGATGAGAAGTGCGCCTCTGGCAATCCGGACGAGAACCCCGCGCTGCGTCTGGCGAGTGCTCTCCACGCGTTTGATGTTCGCATGGGAAGGGGAATTCACGTTCTGATGGCTTATGCAGACGCGCTCGCGGACACGGCGGAATGGTACCGCCAGCTCTGGGCCGAGAGCCTGGGGAAGCGAAGGGAGCAGGAAGGCCGGGTGACATTCTCGGGGCCTACGCCCGTGAAGGCGGTTGGCGCGATTGATCAGCACTCCCAGCTACAGCTCTATCTTGAAGGTCCCGAGGACAAGGTCGTGATCTTCCTGGGCGTGAGCACTCTCCGTGATGAGATTAAGGTGTCGCGCGGGGAAGGTATTCCGGCGGAAGCCGGCTATCTGGCCGGTCACGGAATTGGGGAGATTCTCAACGTGGAGAGGTGCGCCACGGAAGAGTCCCTCAAAAATCACGGCCGGCCCAGCGCCTCTATTCTACTAGAGCGCCTCGATCCGGCCGCCATCGGCGCCCTTTACCAATTCTGGGGGCTTGCAACCGCCTACGCGGGCGAGTTGTACGGCGTCAACGCTTACGATCAACCCGCCGTGGAGTTCGGTAAGCAGCTTGCCCGACGCGCTCTCGAAGGCGGGGCGGACTAACACCCATCAGGTCGTGTTGTCTCTCTCGCGGAATGTTTTTGGATCAATTCCGTTCCGGCGCATGACGTCGTAGAAATCCTTCCTGTCCTTCTGTGCGAGCCTGGCCGCCCGGCTGATGTTTCCATGGCTCGCCCGCAGGACCTGGGAAATATACTGCCTCTCGAACTGCCGCTTCGCTTCTTTGAACGAAGGAACTTTGTCCAGGGTGGCGGGATGCTGAAGGAAGAGATCACCCACAGACAGCTCCTCGTCACGGGCGACGAGGACCGCCTGCCGCACCTTGTTTTCCAGCTCC
>CBDUXZ010000254.1:0-3888 GCA_965371325.1 uncultured bacterium
AGCCCGCCTCGAGCGATTCGGGCACCGCCCTCGGCGCCGCGGCATGGGTGCATACGCGGCTTACCGGCCGCCGGCCGGAGGGCCCATTCGATCATGCCTATTGGGGGCCGTCTTACTCCGGAGAGGAGATTGAGAGTGCCCTCCGGAAGGCCCGCGTGAAGAATTACGAGAGGAGCAACGACATCTGCGCGGTGACGGCCAGGCTCCTCGCCGAAAACCATATCGTCGGCTGGTTTCAGGGAGCCATGGAACTGGGCGCGCGGTCGCTCGGCGCACGGAGCATCCTTGCCAATCCTGCCGATCCTGAAATGCAGGACCGCGTGAACAGAGAGGTGAAGTGGCGAGAGTCCTGGCGGCCCTTCGCCCCCTCGATGCAGGCGGAACATGCCGGTGAGTACCTCGAGAGTGCATGCGCATCGCCCTTCATGATCCACGCATTCATGGCCCGAGAGGAAAACATAAATCATATCCAGAGCGCCGTGCATGTGGACGGAACATGCCGGCCGCATACGGTGGAGCGCCACACCAATCCCCGTTACTGGCAGCTTCTGGAAGAGTTCAGAGCTCTGACGGACGTCCCTGTTCTTCTTAACACGAGCTTCAATGTGAAGGGGCAGCCGATTGTGAACACGCCGCTGGAGGCCATCGGGACGTTTTTCAGCTGCGGACTCGAATATCTCGCGATCGGCGACTACCTCGTCTGGAAGTAGCTATGTTTCGAAGCACATGGCTCCTCATCATGGTTTCGTTCCTGAGCCAGGCGATCGGCCTGGCGGTTCAGGTTGTGCTGGCGCATCGCTTCGGCACGGGAGCTGAGGTCGATGCCTACGTCGTTGCCATGACTCTACCAGGCCTCGTCGAGGCATTTGTTCTTGCCGGTGTGGCCCAGCTCCTTCTGCCGCTCCTCGTGCGGCGCTTCGAGAAGGGCGATGGGGATGAAGCCTGGCGCGTGCTTTCCACACTCCTCACGGTTCTGTGTGGCGGGCTGCTCGCCCTCTCCCTGCCCGTGGCCCTGGCAAGGGAGTCGATCGCACGGTTGCTCGCCCCGGGGCTTGATCCCGAAGCAACCAGACTTGCGGGCGACTACCTGGCGGGTCTTTTCCCCGGCCTCGGGCTTGGCGTGGCGGCCGCGCTTCTCACGCAGGCCTTTCACGCCCGGCGGCGCTTCGTCATGCCGGCCCTCATGGGGGCAGCCGCGCAGGTTATTCCCCTGGGCGCCATCCTTCTGTTCGCCGAGCCCCTGGGACTCTGGAGCCTCATCGCCGGGAGCGTCATTGCCAAGGGGGCGGTTCTGGTCTCCCTCGCGTGGTTCCTGCTCCGTCGCGGGGCAACGCTGAGACCCCGCGCGGAGCTCCGGCATCCCGAGATCCGTCGGTTGGCCTGGCTTGCGCTTCCGGTCCTGGTGGCCGTTGCGTCGGCGCGTATGAACAGCGCCGTGGATCGGCTGTTCGTCTCCTTCCTTGGGGGGGGGAAGCTCGCGGCACTGGGCTACGCCGATCGACTGGTGGGATTGGTACTTGCCGTTCTCGTCGCCCCGGTGACCGCGGTCATCTATCCGGCCCTGGCCACGTGTGAAGCGCGGGGGGATCGGAGAGAGATCTTCCGGGTTCTGGATCGGGGCGTTCGTGCCGTCATAGCGGGGATGATCCCATTCACATTGGCGCTCTGCGTACTCGCAACGCCCGCCATGCGGCTTCTGTTCGAGGGGGGCCGCTTCTCCGATGCCGACACTTCGCGGGTGGCGGGGATCCTCATTTGCTACGGCGGGATTCTCGTTCTCGGCGGGGTGGGGAGTTTGCTGGTGCGGGGCTTCTACGCCATCGGAAACGTGCGGGACCCGATGATCTGGGGAGGCCTCGTACCACTGGCGTCCAATGTGATTCTCGACGCGCTCGTCTTCAGGCGCTGGGACGTGTACGGCGTTACCGCCGTGACCTCGGCGAACGCCGTCCTGGGACTGCCGATCCTGTACGTCATTCTGAGGAAACGCATGGGGGCGGAGGCGATCGGCGGCTGGACGTCTTTTTTCCTGAGGGCGGTCCTGGCGGGGGCCTTCATGGTTTGGGTGATGCGTCTGCTCTCCTCGCGGCTTCCCGCGAGCGCGGGCGCGCTTGACGCGATCGTCCCTCTCCTGCTCGTGGGAGTGACGGGCCTTGCGTCCTATGTGTGCGCGGCATGGCTGTTGCGTCTTGAGCCTGTGACCGAGACCCTCGCAAGATTGAGGGGTGTGCTCCGTGTACGCGGCCTCGGTTTTCTGGGGGCGCTGCGATGACCCGCCGGCGCGTCCTTCAGATCGTGAACGGTCTATCCCCGCCGGGAGGCGCTGAGTCCGTCGCGGCGACACTCGCCTTGCAAGCGTCAGAGCGTTGGGAGCCGCACTTGCTTTGTTTGAGGAGTGAGCAAAAATCGCCGGAAGCACCGATCACGCCCGCGCCCGGAAGTGCGGGTGTTCCGGTCCACGAAATTTCTATGCGCGGTCTCCGCGATCTGAAGAGCGGTCGCGCGTTTCTTCGCCTTCTCGGGCAACTGCGGCCGGCCGTGGTTCATGCGCATAACCGCCCCTCCGACTACTGGGCAATGGGCTATGCGGCCTGGGCGCGTGTTCCACTGCGCATCTATACACGCCATCTCACCTACGTCGATCTGAACGGCTCCATGCGGCGGCGCTATCGCGTCGCGGCGCAGCTGGCGCACCGGGTCGTGGCGGTTTCGTCGAGTGTGGCAGGCCATCTGGTTCACGAGGAAAAATGCCCACCTCCCCGAATTGTGACCATTCCCAACGGCGTGGACCTCGGGCGTTTCGATCCCGCTTCGGCCGAAACGAAACAACAGGGGGCCGCCCTGCGGAGCGCCTGGGGCATTCCCGACGACGCGATTCTCGTCGGCTCTATCTCGCGGATCACGCACCAGAAGGGGCTCGATCTGTTTCTCAAGATCGCCGGGGGGGTGCTGGCCGAAGCGCCCGATGTGCGCTTCGTCATTGCGGGGGAGGGCGCTGAAAAGGAATCACTCATGCGTCAGACAGCGGCTCAGGGTATCTCCGGATCGGTGGTTTTCCCCGGCTTCCAGGAGGCGGCCCCCGCCCTCGCCGCCTTCGATCTCTTCCTTTCAACCTCACGCTACGAAGGTCTACCGCTCACGCTTCTCGAGGCCATGGCCTCGGGCCTGCCGGTGGTTACACCCCGCCTCGGCGCCTTTCCGGAGGTGCTGGAGGACGGCGTTACGGGGTTCCTCCCCTCACCGCGCTTCTGGGCGCCACACATGGAAACCCTCGATTGCGCTCCCTTCACGAAGGCCGTGCTTCGTTTAATTGGTGACAGGGAGGAGCGCGTGCGGATCGGTGAGGCGGCGCGCAAACGGGTCGAGCAGGAGTATGGAATCGGGACGATGGTGAGCCGCTACGAGGCGCTCTATGAACGCCTCCTCGGCGAGAGGAATTGAACGTGAACATTCTTATCCTTGGAGAGGCCGACAGTATTCATCAGCAGCGCATCGCGCGGGGGTTGGCTCGGGAGGGCCACACCGTGGTCTTTGCAGGATTGAAATCTGCATTGATTCCCGGCATCGAGGTGATCGATCTGGGTGATCAAGCGGGGAGAGCACCCGGGATCCGCTTCATCCGAAAAGTGCGCCGGCTCCGGCGGATCATCCACGACCGGCGCATCGATATCCTCCACGCCCACTACATCACCGTCTACGGCCTGCTGGCATGCCTGTCGGGCGCTTTACCGAAGATACTCACGGTGCACGGCTCGGATGTTCTTCTTGCGCGCAGGAAGCGCTACAACCGTCTTGTCATTCGCCTGGTTGCGAAACGAATGGATCGTATCACCTCGCCTTCACCAGAGATTACGGAAGCTCTCGTGGCGCTTGCTGCCCCACCCGAGC
>CBDUXZ010000255.1:0-3832 GCA_965371325.1 uncultured bacterium
CCGGAAGGCCATGAACCTCTCTGAAATAAGTGAGCCCTGGTTCGACAAATATTTCGATGATTCGAGGCTTCTCGGTTTCATGTCCGAGTATTTCGATATCGCCGCAAGCCGTGAGCTTGACGCATATTTCCTTCTTTCAAGGGTTCTCTATCCGATGGCGATCCACCCGGAAGAGCCTGAGTTCGATTCGCCGTGCAACAGGACCGCGCGTCTCGCCGTTCCCTATATAAGAACCGATGTCAAAGCCTCACTCGTACTTGCAAAGTGCTTCGTGAAGAGAGGCTAGAGGACCATGAATCCGGGGACCGAGTCTGCATGTTCAGAAAAATAAACGAAATAGTGCCGAATAACGGAAGCAGCTGGGAAGGAAAGGCATTCCTGACCTTCGACGTCGAGTGGGCCAATGACGATGTGCTTGGTTTCGTGCTGAACATCATCGAGGAGGCCAACGTAAAGGCAACATTCTTCGTCACGCACGAAACGCCGGTTCTCGAAAGGATGAGGGCCAACAGCAATCTCGAACTCGGAATTCACCCGAATTTCAATTTTCTCCTTGAAGGTGATTTCAGATATGGCCGGAACTACAGAGAAGTCGTTGAGCACTATATGCGAATGGTTCCCGAGGCAGTTTCGGTAAGATGTCACGCGCTTGCGCAGCAGACCAATCTGCTTGGCGAATTCAATGCCTATGGGCTGAGATACGATTGTAACCTGCTCCTTCCACTCAGCGCCGGAACTGTCAGGCCGTTTGTTCATTTTGACAGAAAGCTGGTTCGCGTACCGTTTATTTGGGAAGACGACGTTCACATGATGTACGGGTGGAAATGGAACCCGGATGACTATCT
Source organism: uncultured bacterium (assembly GCA_965371325.1). Lineage (GTDB taxonomy): Bacteria > JAUYMQ01 > JAUYMQ01 > JAUYMQ01 > JAUYMQ01 > CBDUXZ01. Next base: position 846 of record CBDUXZ010000255.1, read on the forward strand.
TCAGTCGGAAAGCATAAAGACATTCAGTTTCCATCCCATCCATGTCTTTCTGAATTCAGATACGCTTGAAAGATATTACGCCTGCAAGGGAGAGCAGCAACACACGAGATGGCTCGAGCAATACAGGAACAGGACCCACCAGGGCGTCTACGATTACCTGGTGGGATTGATAGAAAAGTGCAAGTCATAGATGAAGCTTCGGGGAGTTGACGCTTGGAGATCTGCGTAACATCGCTCACGGAAGAAGTTACCTGCCCGCTCTGCGGTCCCGCGGGGCGGCGGCACGTTGCGGATAAGCCGCCTCATCGCATCGTTCGCTGTATGGGATGCGGCATTTGCTACGCGAGCCCCAGAGCAAGACGCGAGGCGATGGAATCGTTCTATGAGCGATACTTCGCGTCTGACCCCGAGACGGACTACGAGCACTACCGGGCGGGAAACGGGTGGCGCGCCGCTGTGGCGGCCGGGCGCCTCAAGACGCTCTCGCGCTTCGTCCGGCCCGGAAGGCTTCTGGATCACGGCTGCGCGACGGGGATCTTTCTGGAGCAGGCCGCCCGGGTCGGGTGGGAGGTATGCGGCGTGGAGCCCTCCTCGGCCGCGCGCGCGGTTATCACCCGGAACGCGCCCTACGTAAAACTTCTCTCAGCGGAGGATCTGAAGGATCTTTCCGGGGGCATGTTCGACGCAATCACGATGTTCGACAACTTCTGTTATTTGGACGACCCGCTTGGCGCGCTGCGGCGATTCCGGTCACTTTTGCGGCCGGGCGGCGTGATCTTTTCCATCGGGGCGCTGGATCATACGAAGGCACACAAGATCCCCGAGCCGGGGATCACGCACACCTTCTACTACAGTCCGCGGAGCGTGGAAGCGCTTTGCAGGTCGGCGGGGCTCCGGCTCCTGCTCAACACCACAATCGTCAAGAACGCGAACAACCCCGGGAAGCACCCCCTAGCGTGGCTCCTCGGGGGCGTTCCCGGTCTTCGCAACCTGTTTTTTCGGCAGCACTGCTTTGCCGCCACGGCGCTGAAGGAGGGCTAAGGGGCCGGGTTACCCCGGCGTGGCCCGCTCGAGGAAGGAATCTCTCCCATGTCCAGGATGCACGATATTTTCAAGATGCCCAACCTCCATCGCGCGCAATATCTTGCGCGGGCGCTGTGGAAGAAGAACAAGCTCGATGTTCTGCGGCTCATGGAACTCAGGACCCTCAAGCGTTACACACGGCTCAGCTATTACAACTTTCCTCCGTCGGTAGTCCAGATGGAGATCACAAATCGATGCAACATGCGCTGCAAGTGGTGTTACCGGGAGAACCTGGAGATCCTCGGGAAGGTGGGGGACATGCCGCTGGAGCCGTTGATGAAGCTCCTCGAGGAGTGCCGCGGCGTCCGGCTGCTTCATCTGTTTGGGGAAGGAGAACCCCTGATGTACCCGGGGATCATCGACGTCATCCGCCAGGCCGCCAAGTATGTGAAATGCCCATCCGTGACGACGAACGGAACGATGCTCCGTCACCTTGGAAAGGAACTTGCGGAATCAGGTTTGGGCGAGCTTTCCGTAAGTATCGACGGGACGGATCCGGAGACGTTCAGGGAAATTCGCAAGGTGGAACTCAGCCGGATTGTCGATAACATGAGTTACTTCGCCTCCATCTCCGATATCCCTCTCCGAATCAATGCGGTCGTGAGCCTGGACAATCTCGACTCCCTCCGGAACATGCCGGAGCTGGCAAAAGAGATCGGCAACGTCAGGGAGCTTCACTTCCAGGGTCTGCACGAGAGCGAAGCGAGTAAGGATCACGGCTTTGTAAAACTCAGCGTCGAGAATCCCGATGTCAAAACTTTCATGAACGAGGTGCGTGAGAAATGCAAGCGGTTCGGCTTCAAGACGAACGTTGACAACCTCGAGTATTTTCTCGAGCGCCCGAGTCCTTGCATGAGTCCCTTCGCGGGTATCGTCTACATCAACAAGGATGGCTACCTGGCTCCCTGCTGCAACTACGCGCACCGTCCCCTGGCAAATGTTTTCGAGGTGGGGCTCCGAGGGGCTCTGCAATCCGAGCACGCCCGGAACTTCCGAAATCTGATGCTTGATGAAGACTACCCCGATCATTGCCAGACGTGGTGCGGCATGATCTCGAAGCCGCAGCAGGTCTGCTCCAGGGGCAATACGCCGGGCTATGCGGGTGAACCCGTGAAGAGCGGTCTGGATGTCATTCAAAACTGACCTGCGTTTCTGGATAGGACGCGCGGTTCTCATTGTCGCCGGTGGCGCTGCCCTCTGGGCCCTGCGCTCCTTCGACCTGCGCGCGATGGCGGGAATCCTCGACGGGACCGCCTGGTTTGGCGTGGCGCTCCTGTTTCTCCTCTCGACACTGCTGACCATTGCTCCCTCGTGGCTCTTCCTTCGCCGGGCGGGCCACCGCACCCCCTTCACCTCCTTCTCAGGCGTCATGCTGGCATCCCAGGCAATGAATGCGACGAACCCCCTGCGGTTGGGGTTCCCTTTCCGGGTCTACCTTCTCAAGGATCGATACGGCGTGTCGCTGGGAACCGGCTCCCTTCTCATTCCGCTCGAGGGCTTCATGGGGGTTGTGGTGGCTCTCGCTGCGGCACTTCTGTTCGCGCCCCTTCATCATCAGGCTCTCGACGGGCCCTGGGGCGCGGTGCTCGTTCTCGCCGCACTCCTGGGCCTTACGGCCGCCGTCGTCACGGGCCGCCTTGCGGGACAGGGGCGGTTACCCGATTTCCCGCGCCTTCCCCAAAGGATCCGCCGCGCGCTCAAATCCGTAGGGGAGGCCCTCTCGCATGTTACGCCGGCAAGCCTCTTCGCCTTCGCGATCTTCTATCTCGCAAGCGACGTGGCCGTTGCAGGCATTCTGAAGGTTGCGGCATCGGGATCAGGATTCGATATCCCCCTGAGCTATCTCGTGTCTGCTTACTGTGCCGCCTATCTCCTTGGCTCCATCTCATTCATGCCACAGGGGC
>CBDUXZ010000256.1:0-3826 GCA_965371325.1 uncultured bacterium
AGAAGGAAAGGACCGATATCGACGCGGGCCGGCTGGAGGCATAAGCGATCGTAAAGAAGCCGGGCGGAATGGTAGGGGAACCTCGTTTTTGCGCGGGGCGCGCCGAGCTGGCGCGACTGCTAGGCGATGACGCCGGCTACAAGCGCGAAATGGGTGAGGCACTGCGGCTATATAAGAGTATGAAAGCAGAGGGCCACGTGGAGCGTCTTGAAAAGGAGCTCGGCAAGTGAACTGCCCCGCCTGTCGCCAGGATAACCCCACAGATTCGGTTTTCTGTGAGAGCTGCGGCGCGACGCTCGAAGCGAGTTGCCCTTCCTGCGGGGCGAGCGCGTCACCCTCCGCCAACTTCTGCCGCAAGTGCGGGCACGCCCTGACCGGGGAGGGCGAAGCTCCCGCTGAGCCGCGTGGCCGGGCGGGATTCGGCTCGGCAGGAGCCTCGCCCTCCCAAAGCTCCCCGCCCTCCCAAGACCGCCTCCCCCGTGACTACACCCCGAAACACCTCGCGGAAAAAATTCTCACCTCCAAGAGCGCCCTCGAAGGCGAGCGAAAGCAGGTCACCGTCCTCTTCGCTGACGTGAAGGGATCCATGGATCTCGCGGAGCAGGTCGATCCCGAAGAGTGGCACCGCATCCTCAACAGGTTCTTCGAGATTCTCAGCGACGGTGTCCATCGCTTTGAGGGGACCGTCAACCAGTACACCGGCGATGGGATCATGGCGCTCTTCGGCGCGCCGATCACCCATGAGGATCACGCGCATAGGGCCTGCTACGCCGCCCTGCACCTCCAGGACGAGCTGAGGCTCTACTCCGAGGAGCTGAAGCGCACGAAGGGGCTCAACTTCGCAGCGCGAATGGGACTGAATTCCGGCGAGGTCGTGGTGGGGAAGATAGGTGATGACCTCCGGATGGACTACACGGCGCAGGGGCACACGGTCGGTCTCGCGCAGCGCATGGAGAGCCTGGCTGATTCCGGCAAAGCCTATGTCTCCGCGAATACCGCCGAACTCATTTCGGGTTTTTTCAAACTGCGCGATCTGGGTGAGTTCGAGCTGAAAGGCGTCAGCAAGCCGCTTCATGTCTTCGAGCTTGAAGGCGTGGGGGAAATGCGCACGCGCCTGGACGTGTCGCGCGCCCGCGGGCTCTCCGGTTTCGTGGGCCGAAGCGATGAGATGGCGTCGCTCGAGCGGGCATTCAAGCACGCCGCCGAAGGAAACGGCCAGGTGATCGGCGTCGTGGCCGAAGCCGGCATCGGGAAGAGCCGGCTCTGCTATGAATTCGTGGAAAGGCGCCGGGCCGAGGGCTTGTCGGTCAACGAGAGCCACTGCGTCGCCCACGGAAAAGAGATCCCCTTCCTGCCGATGCTGGAGATGCTTCGCGGCTACTTCGGCTACACGGAGAAGGACAGCGGCAAGGAAATCCGGGAGAAGATCGCGGGAAAGCTTCTCCTCCTCGACGACAGGTTCAAGGAGGGACTCCCCGTCCTGTTCGACTTTATCGGCGTGCCCGACCCGGATCGCCCCGCCCCCCGCATGGATCCCGAAGCCCTCCAGCGGCAGCTCTTCGGCTTGATAAAGCAGCTGTTGCAGGCTGAAAGCCGCCGGGAAGCGGGCGTGTTGCTCATCGAAGACCTGCACTGGATTGACCAAGGGAGTGAGCTGTTCCTCGAGGCCCTGATTGACGCCCTGCCGGGAACCCGGGGGATTCTCCTGGTCAATTTCCGCCCCGAGTACCAGGCCGCCTGGATGCAGAAGAGTTACTACCAGCGGCTTGCGCTCCTTCCACTCGGCCCCGATGCGATCCGGGAGATGCTCGATCAGATGCTGGGAGTGCACGCGTCCCTCGCGGGCCTCGCCGAGCGTATTGCGGACCGCACAGCGGGTAATCCGTTCTTCATCGAGGAGGTCATTCGAACCCTCGCTGATTCAGATGTCCTCGAAGGAACAAGGGGCGCTTACCGGCTCGCGGGCCCGATCGAGGACGTCGCCATTCCCGCGACGGTCCAGTCGCTCCTGGGGGCCCGCATCGACAGGCTCCCGGAGCAGGAGAAGAAGGTGCTTCAGTCGGCGTCTGTCATCGGGAAGGAATTCACGGAGCCGGTTCTGCGACGCGTTACCGATCTTCCGGATCCACAACTCGAGGATTCACTTCGGCAACTCATCGCCTCGGAGTTTATCCATGAAGAAGCGCTCTACCCCGAACGCGAGTACGCCTTCAAGCATCCCCTGACCCAGGAGGTGGCCTACAAGTCGCAGTTGGGAGACCGCCGTGCAAACACCCACGCCGCCGTTGGCCGCGCCATCGCGGACCTTTATCCCGACAAGCTGGATGAAAGGGCCGCGCTCCTGGCCCACCACTTCGAGAGCGCGGGCGACGTGCTGGAAGCCTCCCGGTGGCACCACCGCGCTTCGGAGTGGGCGGGCGTGCGCGACCCCGCCGCCGCACTTCAGCACGCCCGGCGAATCCGTTCTCTGCTCGAAGGCACCGGGGAAAGCCCTGAAACGACCGGCCTCGGCCTGGCGGCGAGAATCCAGAGCATGATTTTCGGAATCCGGATGGGACTCACGGAGGAGGAGGTCCAAAACATCTTCCTGGAAGGAAAAGCGCTCGCAGAGCGGGGAGAGAACATCCACGCGCTCCACATACTGACGGTCTTCTACGCCGCTACCAAGGTCTCGGCCGGCCCGGTCGCGGAGGGCCTCGAGCTTGGAAGAGAAGCACTCCGCCTCGCTGAACAGGCCGGGGACGAGACGCTCGTCCGCGGTGCTCACTCTCTACTTATGTTCGCTTACCATCAAATGGGCCGGTTGCACGATGCCCTCGCCTGCTCCGACCCCGCGATAGCGCATCCCCCTGCCGATCCGAAGCAGGGGATCGAGTTTGTAGGGTTCAGCCCGTATTTTCAAATTCTAAACCTCCGGGTGTTGGCTCTGAGTAGCCTGGGCCGCATCCGGGAGGCAACCAGCGAGCGCAACCGTCTGGTGGAGCTTTGTAAAAAGTACGACGAAACAGAGGTCCTCGGCTGGGTACTTGGGAACTGCACGTTTATATCTTTTGTCACAGGAGAGACAGACTCCGCCATTCCCCACGCGCGTGAGGCCTTTCAGATTGCTGAAGGTATCGGTAGCGCGCTATCGCGGACACTTGCTCACTTGTCCCTCGGCTTCGCTTATCTCCTGAACGAGCGCTGGAGTGAAGCGAATGATCTTCTCGAAAAATCACTCATCCTTCTGCGGGGAAATCGATCAGGCCTCTTTATAGAGCCCCTCCTGCTTTCCTATCTCGCGGAATGTCAGATCCATGTCGGCAGCCCTTCGAGAGCGCTGGAACTTGCAGACGAAGCCGTGGCCGTCAGCGAGCGGCGCGGAGAGGATCTCAACTTGCAGACTACTCACCTGACCAGGGCGCGCGTGCTGCTTGAAACCGGGCGCGCGAAGGCGCCCGAAGAGATCACGACCTCTCTGGACACCGCAATGGCGTTTTGCGTGGAAACCGGCATGAAATCACTCGTGCCATTCATCCACGAGGAGCGAGCGAAACTGGCGCGGCTCCAGGGAGACGAGGCGGCGCGCCGGCAAGAGCTCGAAGCGGCCCGCCGGATCTTCGAGGAGATGGAATGCCCGATCCAGGTGGATCGCCTGACGGTAGAACTGGGCGAAGATGCGTAGAGGGAACGCCGTTCCCTCGGAGGAACACGCATGGGAAGTGAAGCCGGTACGCGAAAGCTGGCAGCCATCCTGAGCGCCGATGCCGTCGGTTACAGCCGCCTCATGTCCCAGGACGAGGCGGCGACGGTCCGCGCGATCACGGCGTGCCGCGCGCTGATGGCG
>CBDUXZ010000257.1:0-3818 GCA_965371325.1 uncultured bacterium
AGCAGGAAGAAGACCGCCACGCCGCCACGCGGAAGGGCCGGGATCGTGTTGAGGGGGGTGAGCGCGCCGCTTATGACAATAAGATTACCAACGTCTTCTGCGGCCGGCGCGACACCGTTTCCCTGCATCTCGTTCGTGATGATATCCACCCTCCCGTCACCGTCGACGTCGCCGGCGGCGGCGCTGTAGGAAAGAATATCGCCGGAGTCGCTGCCGCTCGTACCGTTCGCACCGTAGATCTCCGCGATACGAACCGCGCTCTTGGGGGGGAGCGATCCGGGTTTCAGATCGATCAGCGAGGGCCAGATCGCCGCGCGGCCGAAAAAGATGTGAATGACCCCCGCATTGTTGCGCCCGAAAGGATCGGCATCGGGAGAGCTGAAGGCGAGGTCGTCGATCCCGTCGCCGTCGAAGTCGCCGTGGGCCGCCGTGTCGGCCGCGATGTCGCTGGGCGCCCCTCCGATGAACGTCGTGATGCTGAGCCCGACCGGGGGTGTGTCGAGATCGAAGGAAACGTTCTTCACCTGGGCCGCGTTGTAGAGCACGTGACCCATGCCCGACGCCCCGCGGTTCTGGGCAACCGAGCCATCGCCCACGATGTCTCCGACAAACAGATCGGCCGCCCCGTCGACATTGTAATCGAGACCGCCCAGGATCTCCTCGCCGAAGGAGACGTTCTTCCCGCCGCCATTGATGATCGAACGGCTCCCGGGGGAGGTGGAAATATCGAATTCGAAGCCCGACGCCCAGGGGTTGCCGCCAAAGTTGTCGTCCCATGCGATGTAGAGCGTGCCGTCCGTCGCGCCGCCGCTTCCGTGGGCCGAGCCCCCGGGCGCACCCGACGCTGTAATTCCGGCGCCCGAGCGGTTGAGCGCGGCGGCGACGAGGACCTCCCCCTTCCCGTTCCCGTCGAGGTCGGCGATCTGGCAGGTGGCGCCGAAATGAAAATGCGGCGAGCCCGCGGGGGGGAGAATCCGCCCGACATGTCCGGCGAGGGCCGTCGAGTCGAAGGCAGGCGTGCCGAAGTCGGCGAGATCAATCACCTGCGTCGCGTTCAGGTGGGAGCCACCGCGTATGACCCAGGCGGCGCCATGGTGGTCCTCGCCGGGCGAGCTCGTTTGATCGGCACCAACAACAATGTCGGCAATACCGTCGCCGGTCACATCTCCCGTGCGCATCCAGATACCCAGCCTGTGAAGCGTATCATCGCCCAGCAGCGTCGTGATAACGGCGCTCGCCGGCAGGGGGGGCCTGAGATCGAGGACCGTGAGAGTACCGGCAAGGGTTCGCAGCCACGAGCCCCCGACCAGGATAGAGAGCGCGCCCGCGCCGATCCGGCCCGAAGGGGAAAAATTCTGGCGCGCGATAAGAAGGTCGCCCAGCCCGTCGCCGGTGACGTCGTCCATCCAGAGTTCACTCCCCGCCGTTTCCCGGGTGACGTCCCCGATAATCTCCAGGATGCCGGTCTGCATCACCGCGGTGTCGAGGGTCCCGTTGATGGTGCCATCGCCAAAGACGAGGTAGACCTCGCCCGCAAGGCTTCGCCCCAGCGGGCTGGCCTGCATGGAGGCCATGGCGTAGTCGGGCAGGGTATCGCCATCGCAATCAATGCCCCCCGCGACGGGTACCCCCCGGTTGCCGGAGCCGGTGTGGCCGTGCACGCGCCGCAGCGTACCGTCCTGGGTTGAGAGGGTCGCCAGATCGATGGAGAGCGTGGGGCCGTCAGCCCGGGCGGAGGCCGCCTGCAGGAGAGCGGGGAAGAGTAACAGGAAGGACCAGAGTGCCCGTAGATATGTACACATGCCTCTTTTTAACACGCTGGCGTACATTTTTCAAAAACCGTGGCGCCGGGTGGGACGCTCGCGGTTTGTGAAATATTTGCGAAGAAGCGCGAGGAGCCTCCTCGATTTCGGGTACCTCCTTCAAACAAACAAGCGTTTTCAAACAGATACCACGTCCCCGCCGGACGGCATCAAACATAGTGAGAGTGCACGGCCGCAGGCATACTTTACTTTCCCGGTTGATCTTTCATACCATTTAATGTAAACCTCACTACTTGATAACCTTCCCATGAATGCTAACCGATGGGGTTTATCATGGCTCGGAAACTACAGGAAATAGAAGTTGGAAAACGGATCGCGGGGTGGCGGCGGCAAAAGGGGCTCTCGCAGGTTGTCGTGTCCCAGCGCGCAGGCGTTGCCGCGTCATACCTCTCTCGCATCGAAGGGGGCAAGGTGCATCCGACGGTTCGAACCGCGACGCGAATCGCGGATGCCTTGCGAATGTCGCTTGATGATCTTCTAGGACATTCGCCCTCCACAAAGAGGGGGCATCCCTGCCTGGCAAGCGTCAGCGGATCCTGCCTTATGGATCTCCTCGATACGGGGAAGGGGCCTCGAAAAACCAACGGTACCGAGCGCTACACCCCGCGCCAGCTTCGCTTGCTCCGCCGATTCTCGGCATTATTGCAGAAGAGCGAACCGAAGATGCTGAACGCCCTGGAGTTACTGGTCGGCGGGCTGCTCAAAGATAGATCTGCGAAGAAAAGCTAGCCTGGCCCCCTAGCTCACGCCGGCTTTCAGAATGTCGTGGATGTGGATGATGCCCGCGGGCTTGCGAGACGTTTTGCTCTTTGGCGGAAAGACGACGAGATTTGTCACGGCGTGCTCCTCCATGAGCGCAAGAGCGGTGGCCGCGAGCGCATCGGTCGTCGTGGACTTCGGCGTCCGTGTCATAATCTCGCGCGGTTTGTGATCGAAGAGGTTCGGGAAGCGTTCAATCCCACGGCGGAGATCACCGTCCGTAATAACGCCAGCAAGGCTCCCCCGCTTGTCCAGAACGCAGGTGATACCGAGACGCTTCGAAGATATCTCGAGCAGCGCTTCCTTCATCGTTGCGTCGAGCCCCACCGCCGGTAAGCTCTTCCCGCCATGCATGAGATCCTCCACGCGCAACAGAAGCCTCTTGCCCAGCGGCCCCGCCGGATGAAACAGCGCGAAGTCTTCGTCTTTGAAGCCGCGGCGCTCCATGAGGGCCACCGCCAGCGCGTCCCCCATGGCGAGGGTCGCCGTCGTGCTGGCCGTGGGCGCGAGATCGAGCACGCAGGCTTCTTCCTTCACCGAAACGTCGAGCACGACGTCCGCGGCGCGCGCCAGCGTCGAGTCGCCCTTCCCCGTCATCGCGACAAGGGACACGCCCATGCGCCGGATGACCGGAAGGATGCGAAGCACCTCCTCTGTCTCCCCGGAGTTCGAGATCGCCAGAACCACGTCCTTGGCCGTCATCGCGCCCAGATCGCCGTGCACTCCCTCCGCCGGGTGGAGGAAGAAGGCCGGCGTACCCGTAGAGGCCAGGGTCGACGCGATCTTCTGGCAGATGAGGCCCGACTTTCCCATTCCCGTGACGATCACCTTCGCGCCGCAGGCGTAGATGAGCTCCACCGCCTTCGCGAACGATTCGCCCACACGATCACGCATGGCCCCCACCGCGTCCGACTCGATGGAAAGAACGCGTCGGGCCGTACGGATGCTCACCCGGGCCCAGTCGATCTTCGACGGCGCTTTCTTGCGTTTTGGCATGGAAGCCTCCGCAACGTCATCCCCGCGCCCGGGGAGCGTGAGCGCATCGGACCTTGTGATCAAATCAGTTGGGGGCCAGCTCTCAGACCCCGCAGCGTCATTTACTCTCGGCGTATTTCAGCGCGGCGCCGATGAAGGCGGTGAACAGGGGATGCGGGCTGAATGGGCGCGATTTGAATTCCGGATGGAACTGGCACCCGACAAACCAGGGGTGATCGCGAAGCTCGACGATTTCGACGA
>CBDUXZ010000258.1:0-3806 GCA_965371325.1 uncultured bacterium
GGAGACGGGTCTTCTCAACGAAGCCATCCCCGAGGAGTACGGCGGGCTGGGCCTCGGCACGCTGGATTCCTGCATCATGACCGAGGAGCTGTCGGCCGGCTGCGCGGGCATGACCACCTCGATGCTGGTCAACACCCTTGGACAGTCGCCGATTCTGATCGCGGGTTCGAAGGCGCAGATCGAAAAACACGTCGTTCCCTTCACCAAGGAGTTCCGCTACTGCTCCTTCGCGCTCACCGAGCCCTCCAGCGGCTCCGACGCCGGCAACATGAAGACGACCGCGAAGAAGGTGGGCGACAAGTACATCCTGAACGGCCGCAAGTGCTTCATCACCAACGGGGGCGTGGCGGATCTCTTCACCACCTTCGCGACCCTCGACGCCTCGAAGGGAAACAAGGCGATTGTCGCGCTCATCGTTCCGGCGGATACGCCGGGCGTGTCGGCGGGGAAGAAGGAAGACAAGATGGGGCAGCGCGCGTCGAATACTACCGACGTGATCTTCGAGGACGCCGAGATCCCGGCCGAGAATCTCCTGGGAAAGGAGGGCGAGGGGTTCGTGACCGCGATGAAGGTGCTCGAGCTTTCGCGCCCTATGATCGGCTCTCTGGCCATCGGGGTGGCGCGCGCGGCGTTTGAGCACGCGGTTCGCTATGCCAAGGAGCGCCAGGCCTTCGGCACCCCGATCGCCACGTTCCAGGCCATCCAGTTCATGCTCGCCGACATGGCCAAGGACATCGAAGCGGCGCGGCTCCTCACATACCAGGCGGCCTGGATGGTCGACAAGGGAATGAACGCGGCGAAGTATTCGTCCTTCGCAAAGTGTTTCGCCTCCGACGCCGCGATGCGCATCACCACCGACGCGGTGCAAATCTTCGGGGGCTACGGTTACTCGAAGGAGTACCCGGTGGAGAAGCTCATGCGCGACGCAAAGCTCATCCAGATCTATGAAGGCACGAACCAGATCCAGCGCATGGTCATGGCGCGCACGATTCTCAAGGAGTATTAGGCCACCAGACGAAAAGGGCCGGCCACGGCCGGTCCCCCGGAGGAAACAGTGAATATCATTGTCATCTTGAAACAGGTTCCGGACACCGAGACCAAGATCAAGGTCAAGGGGGACGGATCGGGAATCGAGACGGACGGCATCAAGTACGTGATCAGTCCCTACGACGAGTACGCCATCGAAGAGGCGCTGAAGCTCAAGGAGAAAGTGGGCGACAGCACCGTCACGGTTGCGTGCGCCGGACCGGATCGGGTCCTCGAGTCCGTCCGGACCGCGCTCGCGATGGGGGCCGATGACGCCATCCATATCAACGACGCCGCGCTCGAAGGCGCCGACAGCCTCGGCGTTGCCAAGGCGCTCGCCAAGGCGCTCCAGGAGCACGGCTTCGACATCATCTTCGGCGGAAAGCAGGGGATCGATCTCGACCAGAGCCAGACCCCGAGCGCGCTGGCCGAGATCCTCGACATCCCCCAGGTAAGCGTTATCGCGAAGTTCGAGATCGCGGACGACAAGTCGAAGGCCACCGTCACGCGCCGCATCGAGGGGGGCGAGGAGATCATCGAGACGAGCCTCCCCGCGCTCTTCACCTGCGAGAAGGGGCTGAACGAGCCGCGCTACGCCTCGCTCCCCGGCATCATGAAGGCGAAGAAGAAGCCGGTGAAGCAGGCCGATCTCGGAGCCCTCGGGCTCGACGCGGGAGAGGTAGGCGCAGCCGGCTCCCACGTGAAGGTGAACAAGTGGCTCCCGATACCCGAGCGTCAGGCCGGAAAGGTCCTCGAGGGGATGGAAACGGCGGAAGCCGCGAAAGAGCTCGTCCGGCTGCTTCGGGAAGAGGCGAAGGTTATCTAACCAGGCTTTGATTGGCGGTCCGGAGAGGCCCGGGGGGTCGCCGGCCGCGCGCGAACGCGCAAGGAGAGAAAAATGGCTAACGAGGTCTTGATTCTCGCGGAACAGCGGGAGGGGCGCCTTAAGAAGATTTCACTGGAGCTGCTGTCGATCGGCGCCGAGCTGGCCGAGAAGACGGGGGCCGAGCTCACGGCCGTCGTCATCGGAAACGGTGTTGAACCGCTCGCAAAGACCCTGGGTGAAGGCGGCGCCAAGAAGGTGTACGTCGCGGAGATCAACGACAAGTATTACAACACCGAGATCTACACCGCCGCGTTGGCCGATCTCATCAAGCAGATCGAACCGGCCATCGTGCTCGCGGGCGCCACGTCGATGGGGCGCGACCTCATGGCGAGAACCGCCGCGCGGGTCGGCGCCGGTCTCGGCACCGACTGCACGGAGCTTCGCATAGAAGACGGGAAGCTCGTCATGGTGCGCCCCGTCTACTCCGGCAAGGCCTTCACCGAGATCTCCGTGACCTCGACGCCCGCGATGGCGAGCGTCAGGCCGAACTCCTACGGCCAGGCTTCCCTCGACAGCGGGAAGTCGGCCGAGGTCGTGAAGGTGGACGTGAAGGACGTCACGCCCCGCGCCGTTGTGAAGGAGACCCTCAAGACGGCAGGCGATAAGCCGGACTTGACCGAGGCCGAAATCATCGTCTCGGGCGGGCGCGCGATGAAGGCCGAGGAGAACTTCAAGATTCTTGATGAGCTGGCCGACGTCATCGGCGCGACCGTGGGCGCGAGCCGTGCGGCCGTCGACTCGGGCTACGCGCCCCACAGCATGCAGGTGGGGCAGACGGGCAAGGTGGTGAACCCGAAGCTCTACATCGCGGCGGGGATCTCGGGCGCCATTCAGCACCTTGCGGGCATGCGCACGTCAAAGGTCATCGTGGCCATCAACAAAGATCCCGATGCGCCGATCTTCCAGAAGGCCGACTACGGCATCGTCGACGACCTCTACAAGGTCGTGCCGCTCCTGACGGAGGAGTTCAAGAAAATCCTGGCGGATTAGTCCAGCGGGCCGACCTTGGGGCCGGCCTGCCCTTGTCCGTGGACCGGCTTTCGGGCTAGTGTCACCCCGCGCGGCCCGTGCCGTGCGGGGGTTGTTCCTTTAGCGCAAAGGAGAGAGGGATGGCGGAAGAGCGGGAGAGCATGGAGGTTGACGTTCTGATCGTCGGGGCGGGACCGTCCGGTCTTGCGACCGCCTACCACCTCAAGCAGGCCCTGAAGCGCCACGACGAGGCGATTGAGAAAGCGGGCACCGGCACCAAGCTCGGCGAGCTCTCCATCGCGGTCATCGAAAAGGCCGGCGAGGTGGGCGCGCACATGATGTCCGGCGCGGTGATGGATCCGAGCGGGATCAACGAGCTTATTCCCGACTGGCTCGAGAAAGACGCGCCGATCGAAAGCCCGGTCAAAAAGGAAGTCGTCTACCACCTGACCGAGAAGGGCGGCTTCAAGCTCCCCCTCGTGCCCCCGCCACTCCAGAACCACGGGAACTACATCATCAGTCTCTCGAAGTTCATCCGCTGGCTCGGACCGCTGGTCGAAGCCGAGGGGGTCGACATCTTCTGCGGCTTCGCGGGCACGGAGGTGCTCTACGACGGGAGCCGCGTCATCGGCGTGCGGACCGGCGACAAGGGAATAGCGCCCGACGGAGAGAAGCGCTCGAACTACGAGCAGGGGATCGATCTGCTCGCCAAGGTGACGGTGTTCGCCGAAGGTGTGCGTGGGAGCCTCGGGAAAACCCTGATCAAGAAGCTCGGACTCGACCAGGGGAAGAGCATCATGTCCTACGAGACGGGCGTGAAGGAGATCTTCGAGGTGCCCGAGGGAAGGTTCGAGCCTGGCTTCGTGATGCACACCTCCGGCTACCCGTCCCGCAAAGACGCCACCGGCGGTTCCTGGATGTACGC
>CBDUXZ010000259.1:0-3800 GCA_965371325.1 uncultured bacterium
AAGGACTAAGCAATGGGGGAGGGAGGCGGACCGATGCTCGAAGGGCTTACGCGGCGGGACCTGCTGAAGATGTCTCTTGCGGCGGGCGCGCTTGGCGTCGCGAGCCCCCTGCTTCCCGCCTGCGCCCCCTCGCCGGATCGGTCGAAGCTTGCGAACCCACTGCAGCACTTGAGCGACGTTCAATACGGCGTCCTCCTGAAATCCGCCTCCCTCGTGCTCCCGCCCCCGGACTCGGGCCTTCCCGATCACGCGCAGCTTCCGATCATCGAGAACCTCGACCGCTTCTTCGGCGCCTTCCCGGCGGCGCTGAGATCCCAGATCGGCGACGGCTTCACCCTCTTCGAATACGGCGCCATCGTGATGGGATGGCACTTCCGGCCCTTCACACGGCTCTCCGACGAGGATGCCCTCGACTATCTCGTACGCTGGCGGACGGGATATCCGATCCAGAAGGCCATGTACAAGGTGATTACCTACTCGCTGATGGCCTGTTACTGGCAGGAAGAGGTCACGTGGAAGCCGGTCGGCTACCTGGGACCCCTTTACAAGCGGGTCGACATTCGCGCGCTGGGGAACACGCCGCTGCCCGGAGAGCGGGCATGAGGGTCATCGAAGCAAAACACGTTAAGACATCCACCGTGAAGGAATCCGCGGATGTGATCGTGGTCGGCTCCGGGGCCGGCGGCGCCGTCATGGCTTACGAACTGGCGGCGGCGGGGAAGAAGGTTCTTTTGCTCGAGGCCGGCCCCTATGTCCGGTCGAGCGAATTCAACGAAAATTACGCCGATATGTTCGAGCGGCTCTTCGTCGACAAGGCACGGCAGACGAACATCGACGGCGATATCAATATCCTGCAGGGCGCCTGCCTCGGCGGATCCACGGTGGTCAACGGTACGGTTTCGCTCCGGATACCCGACTGGATCTTGGACAAGTGGCAGTCGGAGTACGGGGTGGAGGGGATCACCTCTTCGGTGCTCGCGTCAAAGTACGAAATTGTCGAGAAGCGCCTCTCTGTCCACGTGAACCAGCCCCATGAGATAAACCGCAACAGCCAGCTCGTGCGAAAGGGGTGCGAGGCCCTGGGCTGGTCGTTCCGCCCGGAGCCGCGCAACATCAAGGATTGCGTCCTGGCGGGTTACTGCACGACCGGCTGCCGCTACGATCGCAAGCAGTCGATGCTCGTCACGTACGTTCCCTGGGCCATCGAGAAGGGCGCCGCGGTGTACGCCGACACGCGTGTGGAGGCTATCCACGTGAAGGGCGGACGGGCCACCGGGGTGAGCGCGGTCATTCGCGATCCGAAGTCGGGCGACACCGTCGCCACACTCGAGGCCGAAGGGAGGGCCGTCGTGCTCGCCGCAGGCGCGGTCCAGACGCCGCTTGTTCTCCTCAAGAGCGGTATCGCCAATAGCAGCGGCCAGGTGGGGCGCAACTTCGCCTGCCACCCCTCGCTGAACGTCGTGGCTCTCTTCGAGGAGGAGGTGAAGGGTTGGGTGGGGGCGCTCCATGGCGTGATGTGCGACGAGTTTGGCGCCGAGGAAAAGGGAGCGGTCCTCCTCCAGGGCGCCTGTGCTGACCCGTACACGATCAACGGCTATCTGATTCCGGGGATGGGGACCGAAACCCTCGATCTTACGAAGAGGGCCTCCCACATTGCGAACATGGTGCAGCTCACGCACGACGAGAGCGTCGGGCGCGTCTCATTGGATGATGGCATCAAGAAGATCGAGTATCGGGTGGGCGAGGAAGACAAGAAACGCATGCGAATGGGGTTCAAGGCGGGCGCGCGGATCTGGTTCGCCGCGGGCGCGCGAAAAGTTGTCCTGCCGACGATCGTCCCCACGATTCTTGAATCGGAAAAAGAGATCGATCGGGTGGATCAGATGCCGATGGCGCCCGGAGACCTGAACATGGTCTCCTATCACCCCCAGGGAACATGCCGGATGGGGAGCAATGCCAAGCACAACGTCGTCAACTCCCGGGGCCAGTGCCACGACATTCCGAATCTCGTAATCGCCGACGCCAGCGTCTTTCCGACTTCGGTTCTGGTGAACACGCAGCTTCCCGTCTACGCCATTGTGACCCACTTCGCCGATCTCATGAACGCGGAGCCTGATCTTTACTTCAGTTGACACGGGCCGCCTCGGCGGCCGGGCAAGACGCCGACCGGCCGGGCTCATGCGCCTGGCACGCTTGCAACCTGGGGAGGATCGTGACTGAAACCAGCACCCCGGAAACGCGGGCCTGCCCGCGCTGCGGCGAGCCCGCAACGCTGACCTGCCTTGCCTGTACGAAACCCGTCTGCAACGCCTGCGCCATCCCCGCGCCAACCTCGGCCACGGGCTACGGCGATCCTACCGACACCGATCTCTATTTTTGCTCGTTCCGCTGCGAGGAGATCTACATCAGCATCCGGAAAGCCTGAGCGAATTCCCGTTCCATGAACAGGAAAAGCGCCCCACCCCGCGGGGGGATGGAGCGCTCATGATGCTGTAGGGCCGCCTGGTGGCACGAACCCGGAGGGAGGTTACCCTCGCGTAAGATTGTGCCGCCGCTGTCGCTGAACGAAGATCGCCAGGCCTGCCAGGACGAGGAAGAGGATGACGCCCTGGGCGGACAGGGCCGGAACGTTGTTCTCAGAAAGGTCCGTCTTGAACCACGTCACCGCGCCACCGTGCATGACGGCGCTCGGCGAAAGTTCCTGCTGCACGCCGGCACGGTCGTCGACACAGCAGACCGCCCCCTCGCCGCAGAATAAGTCAACGCTGGTCGTGGTGCTGTCGAATACCTGGCAGGACCCTGATCCCGCACCGATGGCGGCGATGAGCAGGGTGGTCTGGGTGGCTGCATCCGCCGGCCCCGTGACCGTCACCGGAGAAGTCAGCGGAAACGTGCAGGTCGGACCTGCTTGAAACTCGATGTCAATGGAGGTGGCGGCGGGCAGCGGGCCTGAAATATTGAGCCGGGAGGCCATGGCGGATGCGTCCGAGGGGCCTCCGAGCAGAGCTGCCGCCAGCCCAAGGGCGAGCAGCGACATTCGAAGAGCGGGGCGGGCAGATTGCTTTCTCATCATGGATTCGAGCCTCCTGTCAGAAAGGGATCACCTGGGTTCCGTTTCCGTTCCAGGCGGGGGGAGACGCATCCCGGGAGCAAAGTCCTCTCGCACGCCGGGATCGCGGGATGACAGCACGGGGGTGTCCCGACACGCGTCGGTGATCTGCTTTGATCTCCTCTGCTCTGCAACTTTCGCGCCCATTTCAAAAAATTTCTAACCAGTTGAAAAGATAGGGATTCCTAGAGAAAGCCCGACTGCCTGTGGCAAAACTTTGCCTCACCTGTGAAAAGAAATTCCATTTATGTGAAAAAATTTTACCCGAAAAGACGGTTGTGTAAACGCGGGAGGGCGCGCGCGGGCCGGGTGGGGACCCCCGTCCGGGGGTCTATGGGTAGCCTGTGGAGGGCGCTGTGAAAGCCTGTGGACTGCCTGTGGACAGGGATCAGCGCGCCAGAACGCGCGCCGGGTTTTCCGTTTCGATGAGGCGCCTCTCATCGTCCGTGAGGGCCATGCGATCGAGATGGTTGATGGCGGCCTCCTGGGGCCAGAAGGGAAAGTCGGAGCCGAACAGGACGCTCTCCGCGCCGTAGGCGCGCACGAGGGAGGCAACGTGGTCGGGCCCTTCGGGGAAGAAGACCTTCACGATCGCGAGATCGAGCCAGACCCTCGGCGATCCCTTCACGAGCGCTTCAAGGTGATCCGAGTGAGAGCCCCCCAGGTGGGAGCCAATGACAGTGAGTTCGGG
>CBDUXZ010000260.1:0-3789 GCA_965371325.1 uncultured bacterium
TCTTCAGGAACGCTCACAGCATCAAGGGCATGGCCGCGTCACTGGGCTACGAGGAGATCACCAACGTCTCACACATTCTGGAAGACCTGCTAGATCTCTACCGGAGCGAGAAGCGGATTCTTGATCCTCCCGCCATCGATCTTCTCCTGCGAACCATCGACTTCATCGAGGAGATGATAAACGAGGTCGACGGGGATGCGCCGCTCTCGGACCCTACCGAGCTGGTTTACGAGATACAGCGCCTCGTCTCCGGCGACGCCGCACCTGAGCCTTCCGGCCCTCCGGTAACAACCGCCGTGCAGGTTGGAACAGAAGGTCCCCCCGGCGACCATGAAAGGGCAAGGCAGCCTGAATCCTCGCCGCAAACCCAACCGCAAGGGGCATGTCTGCGGGTCGTATTCCGGGTCGTCCGTGATTCGGTCTCGCCGGGAGCGCGAGGCTTTCTCGCGGTGCGAAAGCTCGGTACCCTCGGCACGCTGGCGAGGCTTCGCCCCGGAATCGAAGCTATCAAGTCCGGCCAGTACGGGCGCGTGATCGAAACGGATCTCGAGACGGATCTACATCCGGATGAAGTGGCACAGGCCCTGGAAGGTATCCCGGAAATTGTCGACGTTCGTATCGAGTCCGCGTCCACGGGAGGCACAATCGTCGGATCGAAACCGGTCCCGCCCACTGGCACCAAGGCGCCGTCGCAGCCGAAAACCGCGGCGGCATCCAACACCGTCCGCGTGAAGACCGAAACACTCGATCGTTTTGTCGATGCCGTCGGAGAGCTCATTCTGAATAAATCCGAGCTGCGGGAAATCGCCCGCGACCTCGACTCGGAGTCGCTCGTGCAGGGCCTGTCACGTCTCGAGGGATCGCTCGAGGAGCTCAAACGCCAGGCCCTCGGCGTGCGCCTCACGCCGCTGGAGCGTGTCCTGGGCGCCTTGCCGAGACTTGTCAGGGACCTTGCCCGTTCGCGTGAGAAGCAGGTCCGGCTCGAAATCCGCGGGGCGGATCTCGAACTTGACCGGGCGATCGTGGATGCACTCAACGAACCCCTCATCCACCTCGTGAGAAACGCCCTCGATCACGGACTCGAGGGAGCGGAGGAACGAAGCAGAGCCGGCAAGGAGAGCGAGGGACGACTCCTGATCGAAGCCTACCGGGAGAAAGACATTGCCGTGATACACGTCGAGGATAACGGGCGCGGGGTGGATGTGGAAAAAGTCCGCGAGATGGCAATCGCCCGTACACTGATCTCCGCCGAAGAAGCGCAGTCGGCTAACGATGAGTCCATTCTCAATCTTCTGTTTATGCCCGGCATGAGCACCGCATCGGAAGTTTCGGATATCTCCGGACGGGGCGTCGGCCTTGATGCCGTGAAGGTGGCGGTTCAGGGGCTTGGCGGCAGTGTAAGCATCGAGAGCCGCGCCGGCGCGGGTATGCAGTTCACGCTGAAAATTCCCTTCAGCGCCACCATCCTGCGGGCGCTCATTGTTCGAGTCCGGGAGGAGATCTACGCGATTCCGATCCCCAAGCTCCACCGGGCGCTCGAAGTGGGTGAGGACGACATCATGCGAGGCTCGTCAGGCAGCCACGCATCGCGTTTCTGCCGCGTGCAGAAGGAGCTGTTACCAGCCCGTTCGTTGTCGGACCTGCTGGGTTTCGGCGAGGGAGACGAGAAGGGCGCCCGTCGTGGCGGGAACAGGCAGGTGATAGTGTCTGATACGCGAACCGGGCGAACGGCCCTGCTTGTAGACGATCTTGTGGGTGAAGAGGAGGTTTTCGTGAAGCCCCTCGGGAGGCCGCTCGCGTCCCTCGAAAGCCTCTCCGGGCTAACGGTGCTGGGAAACGGCCGGCCGGTTTTCGTCCTCGACCCCTACGGTCTCGGAGCCGCGCTTCCCGCCGGGGAGTGCGAACGGTCTGAACCCGGGGAGGAGAACGACACATGAGACTCGCCGCACTCTCGCACAGACAGGCGGACCTGCTCGGAGAGATTTCCAACATCGGTGTGGGTCACGCCGCCACGGCTCTCTCCCAGATGATCGGCCATGAAATCAGCATGCGCGTTTCGAGCGTGACACTTACCCCCCTCAACCGGGTGACCGAGGTGGTTGGCGGTCCGGAACGGGTCGTGGCGGCGGTTTACTGCAGCTTCATGGGTAATATCACAGGCCATATCCTTCTGGTCCTCCCCCAGAAAAGCGCGAACACCCTCGTCCAATCTCTGGTGCAAGATCGGCAGGCCGCCCGGAAGGATTGGAGTGAGGAGGCGGCTTCGTCGCTTCGTGAGGTAGGAAACATCCTCGCGTCGTCGTATCTGAACGCGCTCGGATCGCTGCTCGATATGACGCTGATACCTTCAGTCCCCTCAATCGCCTGCGACATGGCAGGCGCAATACTCGATCCGCTCCTGATCGAGCAGGGACGCACAAGCGATCTCGCCCTCCTGATCGAGACGGAGTTTTTCGAGAGAGGCGAAACAATCACGGGGCAGTTCTTCCTCGTTCCGGACCCCGAAGCTGTTTCCCTGGTTATCTCCCGCCTGGGGGTAGAGCCGGGATGAAGAAGATCAGTGTCGGGATCGCCGAAGCACGGATTGCCACCGTGCCGGATACCCTCATTTCCTACGGGTTTGGCTCCTGCATTGGCATCGTCATGATCGACCCCCACGCCAGAATCGGCGGGCTGGCCCACGCCCTGCTGGCTCCTGTGGCGGGAAGCACTCAGCCCGGAAATCCACTAAAATACGTCGACAGCGCGATAGAGACTATCCTCGCGAAGCTTCTCGAGGCGGGCTGCGCGAGGGGGGCGTTGCTGGCGAAAATAGCGGGTGGAGCGCATATGTTCGAAGCGGTGCCCCGGGAGGGGCAGTCGAATATCGGAGAGCGAAACGCGCTTGCCGCGCGGAGAAAGCTCGACGATCTGCGCATCCCGCTCGTTGCGGAAGACGTGGGCGGAGACTACGGCCGGACGATCGAGCTCGACCCCGGAGACGGCACCCTGACGGTTCGCTCAATCCACAGGGGCGTGAAGCTCCTCTAGCCCGGCCCTCCGATCGCCCGCACCCGCACATCCTTCCTCATGCTGCGACTCCCACGAGCCTTCGCGTCGGATGCCTCGCTGACTTCTGACCCTCCGGGACGTATAGATGAACCGTGAGAAGCTTCAGGCCCTGCTCGAGAGCGTGCGCCGGGGCCGGACGAGTGTGGAGAAGGCACTCGAGAAACTGCAGACGCTCCCCTACGAAGATCTCGGCTTTGCCCGGATCGATCACCATCGCCAGCTCCGGAAAGGGTTCGCCGAAGTGATTCTTGGTGAGGGTAAAACTGTTGACCAGCTCGCGGAAATTCTGAAGCGGATGAAACCGCGGGGCGGGAATGTTCTGGTGACCAGAGTCGACAAACAGAAGGCAGCGAAAGTGCGGCGGGCCGTGGCCGGCCTCCGATACGATAACGAGGCGCGTGCGCTCATCTTGCGCCAGGAGAAGATACCGCGCCAGGGCAAGGGCCCCGTCCTTGTCATGACTGCCGGAACAGCCGACATTCCCGTGGCCCAGGAAGCGGCGCTTACGGCCGAGCTCCTGGGCAACCAGGTGGAGCGCCTTTTCGATGTGGGCGTTGCGGGCATCCACCGGCTCTTTGATCAGATGGATCAGTTGAAGCGCGCCGAGGTGATCATCGTTTGCGCCGGGATGGAAGGGGCGCTTCCATCGATCGTGGCGGGTCTCGTGAATTGCCCCGTGGTGGCTGTTCCCACAAGCATCGGCTACGGCGCCAGCTTTGGGGGCCTGGCCGCTCTCCT
>CBDUXZ010000261.1:0-3781 GCA_965371325.1 uncultured bacterium
AAGTCAAAAAATGGCGCGAGTTTCTTAAAAATTTAAAATTTTATAATCGATCGCAGATCACAGTAATGTAGCGAAGAGAGGCCCGGAGGAAGGGATGCCCCTCGTTCGTGGCCGGGCGTCTCGCGTCTGACAAAGCGCGTCACCGTCACCGGCCCCCCTCGCGCCTCGATGTAGCGTGGTCCGGCGTGGTCGACTCCCCCTCGCGGATAGCTGGGGCTCTAATCAGGGAGCGGAGGTAACTGCTTACCTAACACACGCGCACGCGCTCACCGAAAAAAACGATCCCGCGATACGAATAACCTTGACAACCTCGTCGCTACTTCCGATATAGAATGATGACACAGCGAACCGCCCGAGGTTGGAGGCCCCGAGCGGTTCTAATCCACAACCACCCGTAGGAGGTGACCGTGGACTCCGCGAAACCTATCACCTTTCCCAATTCTCTCTCAACGATTTCTGAGGTCGTGGGGCACGCATCTTTTACCGATGCGTTGCCCGCGCTCGTGGCTGAGGCCATCGAGAGTCGGGACGTTTCCCCAGGCTCCCGAAAGACCTACCAGCGAGCGCTCCGGCCCTTCCTTGCGTTCTGGGAGGCGCAGGGCTATCCGCGCCCATCGCGCCAGCTCGTCTTATCCTTCAAGCGAGAGCTTGAGACGCGCGGGCTCTCCCCCTTCACCCTGTCGGCTTACCTGAACGCTGTGCGCATCCTCTTCCGCTTTCTCGAAGCTGAGGGCCTGTGTCCCGACGTGACACGCGGCCTGAGGGGAGCGCGAAAGCCCCGGGGCCATGCGAAGGACCACCTGACCGGGGCGGAACTATCGGCCCTCCTGGCGGCTATCCCCACGGACACCCCGCAGGGGCTCCGGGATTACGCAATGATCAACCTCATGGCCCGAACCGGACTCCGTACCATCGAGATCGTGCGCGCGAATGTGGGCGACCTGGCGACCGCAGGGGCGGACAAGGTTCTCCGGGTTGAGGGAAAGGGCCGCTCGGGGCACCGGGATGAAAAGGTGCTGATTCTGGAAGGGGCCTTCCAACCCCTCGCCGCTTATCTCGCAACGCGGGGCAACATGGAGCCCGAGGAGCCCCTTTTCGCAAGCCAGAGTGATCGGAACGCGGGGCAGCGTCTGAGCACGCGCACGGTGCGGCGGGTCGTGGCCGACGCCATGAAAAAGGCCGGTATCAAGACAGCACGCTTGAGCGCCCATTCCCTGCGCCACAGTGCGGCGACGCTCGCGGTTTCGAACGGCGCCCCGCTGATGGCGGTCCAGGCCATGCTTCGCCACACGGACCCGAAGACGACTCTGATCTACGTGCGGAACGTGCAGCGGTTTGGGCCGGAAGCGGCGGAGCGGTTTATCTCGTGGGGAGAGGAAGTAGAGACGGGCACGGCCGCTAAGGCTGAATAGCGGACATGGAAAACGGCTCCATTCAGACGTGAGATTTCACGCCGCAACAGAAGCGGAGAACGCCACTGAGTAGACCCGCGACGCCCGGCTTACCCCCATTTAGATATTCCCCAAGAACCTTCCCGACCCTCCCGGCCTCCGCAGGCCCTCCAGCTTTCCCTATTCCATGTCCGTTCCGCAAACACGTAGCACCGACAAAAGCCAAAGCGTGACCAGAAGACACCTGTCCATGGCGAATTGTTAATCACGTTGCGAGCGTAGGGTAGAACGGCCTCCAGAGCAGTCCGGCCGAATCGCTGGTTTTCAGGCAAAATTGGAATTCGCCACCCACAGGTGGGGCTTTTTCTATGCGCACGATTTGCACGGCAGGTGGGCGGGGCTGGTTTTCAGGCAAGAATTGGAATTCGCCACCTACAGGTTGCACTTGCCCCGAATCCTCAACATCCGGTCCAGGTTCCCCCTAGGGACGCGCCTGGGGAACCCCGCCTACCCGGGCAATCAGGGCATCCAGTGCCCATTCCGGAAGAAGGCGTTTCATGAGGAAGATAAGTTTTACCTGCCGGCCCACGAAGTACCGCGCCCGCGGTCTTTTCGCGCGGAGGGCCCGCTCAATAACTTCTGCTACTTGATCGGGAGCCGTGGTCGAATGAATGCCCTTCTCCACCTTTTCGAGCATCGCGCGATACATGGGCAAGTACCCCTCTCGCAGATAATCCGGCAGGGCTCGTTCTGTCACAGACAATTGATCGCGTGCTTTCTCGAAAATCGCCGTTCTGATTTCACCGGGCTCGACGATCGTGACCAGAATGCCCCAGGGCCTGAGTTCGAGCCTCAATGCATCTGATACCGCCTCCAGGGCGAATTTCGACGCTGAATAGGCTGCCGCTCCGACGGTTGCGACGGTACCACTGACCGAGCCGACGTTCACGATGCGTCCCCGAGAACGACGCAGCAAGGGCAGGAACGTCTGGATCAATGCAAGCGGTCCCATGAGGTTCACCTCGAGTTGCGCCCTGAACTCCGAGAGTGGAACGGTTTCGAGTACGGACGGCAGACACATACCGGCATTGTTCACGAGCGCGTGGAGACGACCGTTGGTAGCTTCCTCGATGAGCTTTGCCGACGCTTCGATATCGCGTTGCTCGGTGACGTCAATTCGAATCGGCACGAGGCGTTCCGACCCAAGTTTATTTAGGCTTTCTTCGTCTTTCGCTCTTCGAACTCCGGCGAACACCCGGTAGCCCGCCCGATCGAGATAAAGCGCGGTTGCTTGTCCGATACCTGTGGATGTACCCGTAATGAAAACCGTTCTTGGTTCGGAATGCTCCGTAGTCTGCATGCAACCGTTCCTTATGGCCCCGTGGCGCCCGACCGCCGCTCTCCCCTGAAATCGTCGAAGCCACAAAACGACCGCCGAGCCTCGGGCAAAGTTTCGAACGAGAATACCCCCTTCCTTGCGGGCAAGCAAACGCAGGCAGCTGGCGGACTTTCATTTGTTCCGGCTCCCGTGGGCCTGCTCAATGTTTTACAAAAAGGTATACTTGCTTCGTGGGCCGGTGACATCCTGATCGCCTGTCCTGAGAGCTGGAGTTTCTTGCGATGCATCTTGATGGGAAGGTGGCCGTGGTGACCGGGGCGGCCTGCGGGATCGGTCGGGTTTTGGCATTGGGATTAGCCGCCCGCGGCGCGAAGCTTGTGCTGACAGGACTGGAGCAGGAAGAGCTGGATGAACTGCGAAAGGAGATTGAAGCGAAAGGCGGATCGGCAATCGCCTCGGCCTGCGATGTTCGCGATCAGGCCGGATTCGAGAGAATCGTATCCGATGCTTTGGAAATCTTTGGACAGCTGGACATTTTAATCAACAACGCCGGTATCATGCTGGGAGGGGACATTGGACTGATCAGCGAGGAGGAATGGGACCGCGTGCTCGGGGTAAATCTCCGGGGCCCCATTCGAACCGTACGCGTTGTGCTGCCGCATATGCTGGAGCGCGGCAGTGGCTATATCGTCAACATCGCCTCCGGCGCAGGCTTGGTGGCACCGTCTCATTGGATTCCTTACGCCACGTCGAAGTTCGCGCTTATCGGTTATTCCGAGGGCCTGGCGGCCGCCCTCCGCTCCAAGGGAATTGGAGTCTCGGTGGTTTGCCCGATGCAGGTTCAGACGAGCATGATCGAGACCCCTACCCGAAAGTCGGCGGCCGCCGGGGCGCGTGATGCGTCGTCAAAGGATCCAATTGCCGAATACTGGTGGAACCGATTCATAAAATGGATCACCAGCCGCCCGATGACACCTTCCAAGGCCGCCCATCGAATCATTCGCGGACTCGAGCGCGAGCGCTTCCTTGTTTACACACATCAATCCATGCG
>CBDUXZ010000262.1:0-3777 GCA_965371325.1 uncultured bacterium
CGACCAGGGCTTCGAGCTCATCGACCATCGGCCCCTTCCCGGACTGCAGCGTCATCACGGCGCGCAGCACGCAGGCAATCTTGATACCTCCCAACAGGAGATCGGGGGCCGCGGCAACGAAACCTTCATCGGCAAACCGCCTCGAGATGCGGCGAATGTCGTCGTTGAGACCGAAGATCTCGTGAATGACGACGAGACCCGGGGCGGGTACGTCAGCCTTCGGTTTGAAGATCTCGACGGGGACCGACCGCCCCCGAATGTCGATGCTGCATACCTCGTCGGCCTTTGCCATCGGTCAGCTCCGTAAGCTTGCGCGCGGGGCGCGCTTTGAAGGATAGTACCGCAAAGGAGGCCGGAAATGCCCTGTCTCGAACTGCCCGGATCGTCGATCTATTACGAAACTCACGGAGAGGGCCCGTGGCTCATCTTCGCCCACGGCGCAGGGGGAAACCACCTGAGCTGGTGGCAGCAGATCCCCGCCTTCGCGGACCGGTTCCGTTGCCTTACCTACGCCCACCGGGGATGGGGCCGTTCGGTCTGCGAGGGACCCCCCGATCCGGCGCGTTTCGCCGTTGACCTCAAGGCGCTGCTCGATCACATCGGGGCCGATCGCGCCACGCTGGTGGGACAGTCGATGGGGGGGTGGGCCGTTTACGGCTGCGCCCTTGAGATTCCCGAGCGCATCACGCACCTCGTTCTCACAAGCACCCTGGCCGGCCTTACCGACGACGCAATGATCGTTCGTCTTCTCGCGCTTCACGATCCCGAGGCACCATTCGACGGCTCCCTGGCCCTTGCCAAAAGTTTCCCGACCGAAAACCCCGCAATGACCTTCCTCATGGCCGAGATCGCCGGGCTCAACCCCGA
Organism: uncultured bacterium; assembly: GCA_965371325.1. Classification (GTDB taxonomy): domain Bacteria; phylum JAUYMQ01; class JAUYMQ01; order JAUYMQ01; family JAUYMQ01; genus CBDUXZ01. The sequence continues at coordinate 868 of CBDUXZ010000262.1, forward strand.
TCTCACGCCCGACTTTCTGCGCGCCCTCATCATGCTCCGGTATCCGCTGGAGCCCGAGAAATTGAAGATGCCGATCCTTTACCTCGCCGGAGGACGCGACCGCCTCTTCCCGCTCGAATTGCAGAAGGCCGCGCAGGCGAAGCTTCCGCAGGCAAAACTCGCCGTTGTCGAAGACTCGGGGCACTCCATTTACTGGGAGCGGCCAGACGCGTTCAACCGGATTCTCGGAGATTTCCTGAAGTGATTTAACCAGCAGGGGCACCGGCCGGGGTCAGGTCTGGATATTGCGCGCGTTAATTCAGAACCTCACGCCGCGCGAGCAATCCAGATGCCTGCCCTGCTTCCTCTACCCCGTCACCGCCCCTTCGGTGGCGTTGGAGACCAGTTTCACGTACTTCGCGAAAACGCCCGTCTTGTAGGCGGGTTTGCGGCGCTTCCACTTCTTGAGGCGCCGCTTTAGCTCGGCCGCAGTGATCTCGACATCGACGCGGCGCTTCCTGACGTCAATGACGATCGTGTCGCCGTTCCTGATCGCCGCAATCGGACCACCATCGTAAGCTTCGGGCACGACGTGCGCGATCATGAAGCCGTGTGTGGCTCCCGAGAAGCGCCCGTCGGTGAGGAGCGCAACGCTCTCGCCGAGGCCAGCGCCCTGCAGCGCCGCCGTCACATGGAGCATCTCGCGCATGCCGGGCCCGCCCTTTGGCCCCTCGTTGCGGATGACGACCACGTCGTTCGGCTTGATCTTTCCTCTCTTCGCCGCCTCGAACGCGTCTTCCTCGCGCTCAAACACCCGCGCGGGACCGCGGTGGGCGCTCTTCGTCTGCCCCGACAGCTTGATGATGCAGCCCCCCGGCGCAAGATTGCCGCGCAGAACGCCCATCCCGCCGGTGGGCTTCAGTGCGTCCTTGATTCCGTGGATGACCTTCTGCCCCGGGGGCTCCGCTGCTGCATCGATCTCCTGCCCGATGGTCCGCCCGGTGACCGTCTTCTCCGACTTGTGAATAAGACCACCTTCCGCCAGCCGCCGGGCGACAATCGCCATGCCGCCCGCCTCGTGCATCTCGGGCGCCGTGAAATTCCCCCAGGGCTTGAGATCCGCCAGGACGGGCGTCTTCTTCGAGATGCGGTGGAAGTCGTCGAGCCGGAGCTTCACACCGAACTCCTTCGCCGTGGCGAGAAGATGAAGCACCGCGTTTGTCGATCCGCCCGTTGCCATCACGCCGGCGATAGCGTTCTCGAAGCTCCGCCGCGTGATGAGAGAGCGCGGCGTGATCCCGTTCCTGAGATGTTCCATCACGAGCTTGCCGCACGCGAAGGCAACCTCTTCCTTCTTCATGTCCGTGGCCGGCACGCCGTTCCACCCCATGGGAGAGATGCCGAGCATCTCGTAGGCGGTCGACATCGTGTTTGCGGTGAACTGGCCGCCGCAGGCGCCCGCGCCGGGGCACGCGTTGTCCTCAATCGCCTTCAAGTCCGCGAGCGGGAGCGTCCCCGCGTTGTATGCGCCCACCGCCTCGAAAACATCCTGGATAGTGAGGTGCTTCCCGCCGAGCTGCCCGAATTGAATCGAGCCGCCATAGAGCATGAGGCCTGGAATGTTCAGGCGACCGAGCACCATCACCATGCCGGGGATGGTCTTGTCGCACCCCGAGATGGTGACGAGCGCGTCCAGGAGATGTCCACGCGCCACGAGCTCCACCGAGTCCGCGATGACCTCCCGGCTGACCAGCGACGCCTTCATCCCCTCGGTCCCCATCGCGATGCCGTCGGTGATGGAAATGGTGTTGATCTCGATGGGTGTGCCGCCGGCGGCGCGCACGCCCTCCTTCACGCGCTCGGCGAGTTTCCGGTGGTTCCAGTTGCAGGGCATCGTCTCGATCCAGCAGTGCGCCACGCCGACCTGGGGCTTCGCGAGATCCTTGTCCGTGTAGCCCACGGCCTTCATCATGGCGCGCGCCGGCGCGCGATCGGGTCCATCCAGCAGGGTCCGGCTGCGGGCCCGGGGATCCTTGGGCATTTCGAGACTCCTCTGCTCCTTCATGGGTAATCGGTTCCCGCATTTTATAGCAAGTTCGGGAGGAAAAGGCGGGCGCACCTAAAAGGGGACGTTGCCCTTTTAAAAAGGGCAACGTCCCCTTTTTCCTTTTTCCATAAAAAAAACCACCGGGGCTCCTGTCGGGGGCGATAGGGTAGGTCCGGTGGTTTCTTTTGCCCTCAATCGGGCCGGAACTGACGCCCCTGGAGGGGATAGCGTCTGTTCTTCCTGCTTGTTGCGCTCACGACATAAGTGGTGGGACCCCGCGTGGCGTGTCAAAAAAACAGGAATTACTTTGTCGCTGCCCTAACCAGCGCATAACCTATTGAAATTATGGAAGAATTTGTACTCCTGCAGAATCGCGGGACCGCGACCTGGGCCAAATTCCTGGGTAAAGCGAGGGCCGCCTCCCACACCGGGACCGGCATCATCACCACGCCGCCACCGGGCGCCGGCATCGTCGGCGAGCGTGTGCTGCATCCGTATTTGAAGCCTCCCCCCCGCGTTTGCTAGGGTCTCCGCGCGGGGCGCGCGCGTGGGTGAAGGGACTTCCATGAAACCGTCCGGGATCGGCCCGACCTTAGGCGTTCGCGCGGCTCGTACGGCCGGCGCGGTGTTTCTCGCGTGGGCAACGTTCATCATCCTGGGGGCGTACTTCATGGACCGCCGTTTCATTTTCTATCCCGATCCCGTGATCGTCGCGACGCCCGACGCCTACGGGCTCCCCTTCGAAGACCTTACTATCGAAACTTTGGACGGGATCTCTATTCACGGCTGGTTCATCCCCGCTGCAGCGGAGCGCACCGCGGCCGACGCACCTCCCTTCACGTTCCTGATGCTCCACGGCAACGCCGGCAACATCAGCCACCGCA
>CBDUXZ010000263.1:0-3775 GCA_965371325.1 uncultured bacterium
CGGCACGACCACCGCGCTCGGCACCTTCGATCCGGGATCCAACAAGCTTGTGGTCCTGGCCGAAGACATCAGCGGGAACCGCGTCGCGGAGACCGTGAACTTTGCGGTGGGTAACGTCGCGAGCCTCTCAGCAGCCTCCCTGGCCGCCGCCGAGCAGACGGTAAGGGAGGTGGCGCTCTCCACGGTGGTTGGTGAAATTCAACTGGCAACGCTGAATGGCGGCACCGAGATCGATGACGCATTCGTACTCGGCCTCGAACCGGCGGCCATCAACACCTTCTTCGCAGAAACATGCGCCACGGCCACCGCGACGGCGGAGCAGAAGATCCGCGACAGCCTCAAGGCGAAGGTCTTCCCGAGCAAGAGCGTGAACGGGGGCATTTCCTGCGATCCCAACGTTGGCTTCAGCATCACCAACGTCACTTTCACGGGAGATATCGCCTGCAACGTGACCCTGGGAACCGGGTCGCTCTCCGTGGGCGTAGCGCTTCCGACCGTGAATGTGTTCATGAGCGCCTACGGGCGCTGCAAAACGACCTTCGCGGGCGTCTGTACATCCGAAACCATCGTCGATATCGATGCGACCTTCACCCTCACGAACATGCGTGTCGACTTCCCCGTCACCGAGGCGCAGTTCACCGCGGGCGGCACCAGCACCGGGACCTTCGTGCCCGGTAACGCCGTGAGTAGCGTCACACGCGATGACAGCGAGGTGAACTGCCTCGCCGGATTCATCAACGACGTCATAAGCGGGTTCGTGAGCTTCCTCATCACAATCTTCACCTTCGGCCAGGGGGGTGGGTTCGATCTTGCCCCGAACTTCGAGGGGGTCGTTAACGAGATCGATCTCACGGAGAAGTTCGGCATCTCGGAATTCACCGTCAAGGTGAATCAGATCAAGATGAACGAGCAGGAAGTCACCGACACCGGTAAGAAGCTGATGGCGGAGCTCGACTCGGTGACTATTCTCCCGGCGGGCCTGACGGCCCGCATCAATGCGATCTTCTCGCCCGGGCTGCTTCCGGATCCCGAGATCGAACCCACACCGGGCTCGCTTCTCACCCCGGCGACGGCGCCCATGCCTGCGGTCGCCGCCGCAGGGAACACGTTCTTCGTTGTCTCCGATGACGCCTTGAACCAGCTCTTTGCGAGCATGACCACCCAGGGCGAGATCAAGACACAATGCATCACGTCGGCAACCACCGTCGGAGATCTCCTCCCGGCGGACTGCTCCACGCTGATCCTGCCGAAGCTCTTCGGCTTTTGCGAAGGGATGAAGCGCTCGGACTGCGAGTCCTTCGGCCTGGCAGCCGTGCAGGGGACCTGCCACGGGGTCCAGGGAGACGACTGCGAGACCATTCCGGTGGGCATCCTGCCGGCCGTCGCTGAAAACGAGCGGCAGGCCTGCAGGGACCAGGCCTTCAACAACATCTTCGCCGAAATGTCTCTCCTGTTCTGCGGACGGGCGGATGTCCCCCCCTATCTCCTCATTCAGGACGACATCGATCTGACCGGCTCCCCGGTGATTACGCCGAACCAGGTCGAGACGCATCTCCGCCTGAACGATCTCTTCGTGGCAGTCCTGGTGGATCGCGGCGGAGCCGGGTTGCAGGGAGAGTTGAACGCGCTCGGGGGCTGTTTCTCGAGCACCACCGACACGGAAGGCGACTGCAAGATGGTCGCGACCTGTCTCGACCTGAACATGCCCACGACTCTTGCGCTGGACACGACCGGAGGCAAGCTCAAGATCGTCCCGACGGTCCTGGGTGTGCAGATACCACCGCGCCCCGAGGGGGCCGTCTGCGAAGGAGGCTTCAACTTCGGCGGAGACAACAGTGTTCTGGGTGAGTCGTCCTCCAGCGACCCGATCGATCAGCTCATGACCAACGTGGATCAGCTCACGCCACCGATTCAGTCCGACGGACTGGATCTCGGCGGTGTCGTCAACTTCAACAATCCAAGGCTGATCGCAATCGATACGGCGGGCGGTATATCCGGGTTCCAGGACTATCTCGGCATCACGGGCGACATCGCCGCGCCTCCCCCATGAGGCAGGGAGCCTGAACAAGATGGGCCGCATAAAGCGGTCTGGAAACCGCAACGCCCGGTCAGTAAGCGACCGGGCGTTGTTATTTCAGCCAAATAATCGGAGAGCTGTCCCCCCGATCCTCCTCAGAGATCGAGCGGAAGATCTATCGAGAAGCACGCCCCCTCACCCGGCACGCTTTCGAGCTCAAGACGTCCACCGTGCTGTTGCACAATCCCTTCCACGATATTCAATCCCATCCCGGACCCACGGCTCTTGGTAGTAAAGAAAAGCTCGAATACGTTGTCATCCGGCGCTATGCCTGGGCCCGTATCCTGGAAGTCCACGCAAACCGAACCGCCCGACCGGCTCGTCTTCACGGTCAGCGTGCCGCCTTCCGGCATGGCGTCCAGGGCGTTCGTCACGAGGTTCAGCATCGCCTGCTTCAGTTTGTCGCCGTCCGCGAGAATCGGCGGCATTTCCTCGGCGTACTCACGAACGAAGACGATCCCCCCATCATCGGCCCTGGGCTGCTCGAGATGAAGAACGTCGTCAATAAGCCCATGCAGATCCGAGGGCTCCCGGGTGATATCGCCCGGACGGGCAAGAAGGAGAAAATCATTCACAAGCTCGGCGAGTCGATCCACCTCCCCTCGAATGTTCTCGATGGTCCTGAGAGTTCTCTCTCTGGAATCTTCGCCGACATCTCCGGCCCGACGCTCCAGAATGGAGAGGTGCAGCCCCATGGCGTTCAGGGGATTGCGAACCTCATGGGCAAGAATTGAGGAGAGCTTTCCCACCGCGGCAAGTTTTTGGGCCTGCTGGACCTGCCGGTGCATGCGGTTCCTCTCGGTCACGTCAGTCAGATAGACCCGAATCGGTGAGTCCGCTTTCCCGTGATCGACCAGCACGGCGTAGACTTCGACCTCGACACTGGCTCCTTCACGGGTCGCGAAGACGGTTTCGAACCGGTTGGAGCCCGTCTCGCGGACCTTGGCAAACTCCTTGAGATATTTCTTCCGTTCCTTATCAAGGACGATGGCGTCATGGGTTTGGCTGGCTAGCTCCTCCTGCGAGTAACCGAGCTCTTCGAGGATCCGCCGGTTGAGTTGCTCGAAGCGCCCGTCGGGCTCGATCTGGCAGATCATGTCGGGGCTTGTCTCGATCACGCTGCGATACCGCCCCTCCGAAACCGCGAGCTCCCACGTCCGCTTCGCGACCCGATCCTCCAGCTCCTCGTTCAGCGCCTCCAGCTCCTTGTTCGTCTGTCTGAGGGCCTCTCGCGACGAAAAGATGTAGGCCTCCATGGCAAGCTGCATGTCGAGATGAAGGAGCTTCTGCAGCGCCTGGAATGCCCTGGCGGCGCTAATCCGATCGGACCCGAAGTGCTCCTCTATGACCGGCCAGAAATAGGCGCCGTAAAGGGCGTACGCACCCAGGTACCACTTGGGAAGAAGCTGGATCCGATGGTGGGTAAACCCGATACGAAGCCTGCTTTCGTAGTACGCGGGCCCGTAGTCGCCTGAGAAAAGGCTGAGCAGGTACTCCCTCTGCGCAGCGATAAGGCGCTCTCGCAACCCCTCGTCAGAGAGAATCTTGCGGGTCTCATCAAACTTGAGGAGGTGATCGTAGAAGAAGCGGACAAAGGCGTCGGCATGAGGCTCGATGACGGGACGGAGCGTTTTTACGAGCGCGGCTTCCTCCTCCGTGAGATGCAGGAAGGCCTTTCGCTCGGCGCGCTCAGCCTCG
>CBDUXZ010000264.1:0-3771 GCA_965371325.1 uncultured bacterium
GTCATCCTCCGCAACGCTTACCAGGACGGAGAGTACATGATGACGCAGGCCGATGTGGCGGAGCGGGCACGCGGGCCCCTGCTTCGTGACGGGAAGCGTACTTCGAGGCTGTTCCTCAAGGGGGAGATCATCTGGCACCAGTCCGGCAGCCGCCTTCGGCCCTACGGCTACCCCTACGCGTTCGTCCCGAACATCGCGCATCAGACAATCGTGGTTCTGAGAAAGGAACGCATCAAGGAGAGTCGTCGCCGGAGAGGGAATTCGGGAGCCGCCGGGGCGGAGCGCGCGCGGTGAGAGAGTCGAAACAGGCGCGAGAGAAGCGGGCCCGACATATCGCGCGGCGTCTCCACGGGGCGTATCCCGACGCCCGATGCACCCTCGATTTCAGGACACCGCTCGAGCTTCTGGTCGCGACGATCCTCTCGGCCCAGTGCACGGACGAGCGGGTGAACAAAGTCACGAAGACGCTCTTTCGCAAGTATCGCAAAGCGGAAGACTACCTGAAGGCGCGGCCGGCGCAGCTCGAGTCAGACCTGCGGAGCACGGGTTTCTTCCGGCAGAAAGCGAAGGCTATCCGCGCGCTCTCGCGCGATGTCGTGCATGAACACGGGGGGAAGGTTCCCCGCGAGATGGAAGCACTCGTAAAATTTCCCGGCGTGGGAAGGAAGACGGCCAACGTCGTGCGATCGGCCGTCTGGGGGGAGGCAGGGATCATCGTCGACACGCACATGAAACGGGTCTCGGGGTCCCGTCTTGCGCTGACGAAGGAGACGGATCCGGCGAAGATTGAGTTCGATCTGCAGAAGCTTCTTCCCGAAGAGGAGTGGAGCTTCTTCTCGCACGCACTCATCATTCACAGCCGGCACTGCTGCAAGGCGCGCAAGCCCGCCTGTCCCGGTTGCCCCCTGGCTGATCTCTGCCCGTTCCCCGGTAAAACTTCGAACTGAGCGGCGGTCGCGCTGATCTCGACGAGATGAGCGCGCGTCACTCTCCCCCCGGATCAAGGCGGGAAGTGCCCTCGAACATCCGAGAGGATCACGCATGGCGGCAGGGCAAGGGCGCTTTTCATGGGTTGCACGCGGAGACGTGAACGCGTTTTTCGGGCTCATGCTCGACAACATGACCCAGATCGTGATCCTGGCCGGAATCCTCGTGAACATCTTCGGTTTCTCCCAGGAGATCGTTCTCTTCCGAATCATCCCCGGCACGGCGATCGGCGTACTTCTGGGCGATCTGATCTACACCTGGATGGCGATGCGCCTGGCGCGCAGGGAAGGGCGCGAGGACGTCACGGCCATGCCCCTCGGTATCGACACCCCGAGCCTGTTCGGGCTCACCTTTGGCGTGCTGGGCCCCGTGATGGTGGCAACGGGCGATGAAGTGCTCGCCTGGCAGATCGGCATGGCACTGATGGTGATGATGGGCCTTCTGAAGTCTGCCTGCGCCTTCGCATCCGACTGGGTGCGCCGTGTGGTCCCGCGGGCGGGCCTTCTCGGCTCCATTGCCGCGGTTGCGATTCTTCTCATCGCCTTTCTCCCCGCGCTCAAGCTCTTCGCTGAGCCGGTCGTCGGTTTTCTCTCCCTCGGCATTGTTCTTGCGTGCCTGGTCGCGCGCATTGCGCTGCCCGCCGGTTTCCCCGGCGCCCTCCTTGCAGCGGGGCTCGGCACGATCGCGTTCTACGTTCTCGGCGCCGCCGGTCTTACCCATCATGCCGTTCCCTCGCTCGGCGATGCGCTCACGCTCCACCCGGCCTTGCCGCTGCCGAGCCTCGATTTTCTCAACGGTCTTTCGGCTTCCCTCCCCTACCTTCCGATCGCCATTCCCTTCGCGCTGGCCACGGTTGTCGGCGGGATCGACAACACGGAGTCGGCTGCCGCGGCGGGCGATGAGTACAGCGCGCGCGACGTGGTTCTGACGGAGGGCGCCGCGACGCTCCTGGCGGGTCTGTGTGGCGGCGTCATCCAGACAACGCCCTACATCGGCCACCCGGCCTACAAGGAGATGGGGGGACGCGCCGGATACACGGCGGCGACCGCACTCTTCATCGGCCTGGGAGGGTTTCTGGGCTATCTTTCATTCTTCGTTACGCTGATTCCCGAAGCGGCCGTTGCGTCAATTCTCATCTTCATCGGCATTGAGATCTGCGCCCAGGCCTTCCAGGCCTCCCCATGGCGGCACGCCCCCGCGGTAGCTCTCTCGTTCATCCCCGTGATCGCAAGCCTTCTCGTCATCCAGATCGGCACCACCCTCTCGAACGTGGGCCTGTCACCTGCCGCGCTGAGCGGCGAGGCCGCCGAGACCTGGCGCAGCCTCCATCTGCTCGCAGGGGGGTTCGTCTTCAGTGCGTTGCTCTGGGGGGCAACGCTGGCCCTCATCATCGACGGCCGGCTTCTCCGCGCCGCCGCGTTTCTCGCCGTGGGCGCAACGGGCTCCCTCTTTGGCGTTATTCACTCGCCCCTTCCCGGGGGGGGGATGTTCCTCCCCTGGCGAATCGACGACAGCGCCCCCCTCATGCTGGCGGCCGGCTACCTCGTCTTCGCCGCTACCCTCATCTTCTTTCACCGGGCCGGCTGGCGTCCGTCCGTCCGGCGGGAAATTACGCCCGAAGGCCTTTGAGCCCTCCCATGGGCCGCCTCTCCCCGGCGGATCAGCACACCTCTATTACCCCTCAGGCCCGCGTCCCAAAGTGCCGATATGGGTGGTTAAGTATTGATCGCCGCGTATTCCATGGTGGCCCGGGGGAGCCTTCGCATGGCGCAAACGAAAAACGTGCGCATTCTGGTCGCAGATGATTCCAAGCTATGGCAACGGATGATCTGCGAGATGCTCGTCGAGACGGGTTACGAGGTCCACCTGGCCTCGGACGGCCTCGAGTGCGTACGCAAACTCAAGTACGAGCTCGATAACGTGTCGCTTGTGCTCCTCGATATTCGCATGCCCGAGCTGGACGGCTTTGGCGTTCTCAGGGAGCTGAAGCAGGCAAAACTGACCTCGAACATTCCCGTGCTCGCCATCTCCTCGGACTACCGCGAGGAACATCTGAAGTCGCTCAAGCGGCTCGGCGCCACCGGGTACTTGAACAAGAAGATTCCCCTCGAAGACATCATGTTCCGCATCAACCGGATCCTCTATCCCGAGAAGAAGGATCTGCGAATGAGTCCACGCGTCGAGGACAACATTTTCATCCGTTACCGGGTGAACGGCTCCCGCTTCTCCGGCTACTCCTTCAACATTTCGTCAGGCGGACTGTTCATACGGACGATCGTTCCTCCGCCGGAGAAGACGAAAGTCCGTTTGTCCTTCAACCTTCCGCGAAACGGTAAACTCATTCGCTCTGCAGGAATCATCACCTGGAGAAACAAGTACCGCCCGGACACCCAGACGTCCTACCCGCCGGGCATCGGCGTGAAGTTCACGAACCTTCCGAACGACGACAGGAGCGCCATCGCGCAGCACATTCTCGAGCGGCTCTCCTGAGAATCCCATCCGCCCGTCTTTGACGCAGGCTGCAACCCGGCGCCCCGCCCTGGAGCGGATCTGCGCGCTCACCGTAACAGTTGACTTCCCCCCGGGGCTGGGCTAGCGTTTGTCCAGGATTTACAAGGGGTTCCTGACGCGTAGCCCGCGCCGTATCGGGGCGGGATGGTATCAGGCCCGCGCTGACAAGGATCTGACATGTTCGGACTGGGTATCTGGGAGCTGGTCCTCATCCTGGTGATCGTCGTGATCATTTTCGGGGTGGGCAGACTCCCTGAGCTGGGCGGGGCGCTG
>CBDUXZ010000265.1:0-3753 GCA_965371325.1 uncultured bacterium
GGCCCCCGCGTTCAGGCGGTCGCCCTCCTCAACGTGGCGGTGCGTAACGCGCGCGGAGAGCTCGGCGTTCAGCGTTGCGCTGGCCCGCGGTTCGACCGAGCCGGAGGTGGTGCTGGTGATGGTCGAAACCACGCTACCGCGTTTGACGGGTGTCGTTTGGACGGGAATACCGTTGCGGGAGTATGACCAGAGCGGGTAGGCGAGCGCCAGAAGAACGATCACCCCGAAGAGCAGAATCTTGTTTCCGGTTGGCTTCAAGGGAACCTCGAGCGCCGGTTTTTGAACGCAAGGCCGCCTTCAATACGAGGACGACGGTGAAGTCCCCTCTCTATTCGGCTGCGATCGGCGATCACTCCTCGAGGAATTCGATGTTGAGATCGTCGAGGATGGTGCCCGTGGCCCGGGAAAGATCGACGCGGGAGATTTTGTGTTGTGTAAGCGCCTGGATTTCTTCGCGGCGCCGATCCGTCAGATTGCGCTGGAATTCGAGCACCTCGAAGTTCGTCGAGAAGCCCACGGCCAGTTTTTTCTCCTCCGCTTCGAGCTGCTCTTCGGAAACCTCGCGCGCTTCGCGCGTCGACTCGACCGCACGGGCGGACGCGTCGAGAGCGTCGATGACGCGCCGAACGTCGAGCGTGGCGAGCTGCTCGGCGCGCGTGAGATCCTTTTCGGACTTCTCCAGAGCGAGTTTGCTCCTGGCGTACTGGGCTCGCGCGTCGCGGTTGCCGATTGGATAACTGACGAAGATCCCGACCGACCAGAAGCTGAACTCATCATTACTGAAGAACGTACCCGTGGCGTCGTTGAAGGAGGTTTGTCCGGCGAAGGGGGTTCCCACCACGCCCGCGCCCGAGGGAATGCTCGGTGCACCGGGTATGAGGACGGACTCCGGCGGCGCCACTGGGACGCCTCCGGCATCCAGTACCGGCAGGGAGAACGGTGCGGACCCGCTAAAGGGATTGATGGCTCCGTTCGGATCGCCGGAAAGGCCCTGGAAGCCCGTCGAGAAGATCAGCTCGGCCTTGGGAAGCAGATTGTTGCGGGCGCCTTTCTTCAAAAGGTCCCGGTTCTGAACCGCCAGGGCCGCGCCCCGCAGATCCGGACGCCGTTCGAGGGCCGTCCGTAAATTTTTCAGGAAATCGACGCTGGCGGGCGTAAAGTCCGGGCTGTCCGTGGTTTCGACACGCACGTCCTGGGTGAGCAGCTCGTTGTCGCCCGTCGTGAGCCGCAGGAGAAGGTTCTGCGCCTGGCGCACGGCGTTCTCCGCGACGATGACCGCCGTCTCCTGGGCCTTCATCTGGGCCTTCGCCTGAAGGACGTCGAGCGGCGCCATGGTTCCCACCTTGACCTGGATCTGGTTCTGGCGGAGGAGATCCTCGGCCAGCCGGAGACCGAGCCGTTCGACCTTGAGGGTCTCCCGGGCCTGCACCAGACGCCAGTAGGCCTCCTCCACGGCGAACACGGAATTGATCACCTGCTGCCGGAGCAACTCGATCGACTGCGATTCCGCTATCTGGGATCGGCGAAGAATGATGCGATTCACATTCCAGCCGAAGCCCTTCAGAAGGTTCTGGGAGATCGAGAGCACCAGAACCGGCTCGAAGGTGTCGACGAGGGTCGCGATGGGTGAGTTCGTGTCGGTTCGGATCGTGCGGAGCTCCGCCCGCACGAGGCCGCCGATGGTGGTCGGCTGACTGATTCCAAAGGAGTACTCGGTGATTCGCTCGGAGATCGCGCCACTGGGGAAGAAGATGCTCGCGATCGGCGTGTTTCGGGTCGTGTACTCAATGCTTGAATCGAAAATCGGGTCGTGGAGGAGCGCCTTGGCCGACACAACGTCGCGGTCGAGAAGGAGGGGGTTGAAGCGCTCGACCACGATATCAAGGTTGTAAGCGAGGGCCGCCTCGATGGCCTCCCTCAGCGAAAGACGGACGACGCGGGTCGCGGGCGGGAAGGAGACATTGGCGTATCTCTCTGCCTCCTCCCGCTTCGCCTTGCGCGCCTCCTCGGACTCGAACTCTCCCGACAATCCCAGAAAGACGCTGGTGGCGTCCTCTGCGGGCGTCTCGGCGGCGGTTGCTTCTTCGTCAGCCGGCGCCGTGGCGGCTTCGCGCTCTGCGGTGCCGGGATCAGCGGGGGGATCTTCGGCCCGGGCCGGAGCCCCCCCCGTCAGGAAAAAACATAACAGGAGCGCCACCGCGAACCAGAGGGCTGGCAAAGCTTTTTGGCGCAAAGGGCGGGAGAGCGCAAATTCCCGGTCTGACACTTTGGCGGACCTTGTCACAGGGCGGACCTCTTCGTGATTTGAGCGGAGAGGATGCATTTTGAGACGACTCCATAACACGGCTCGTCGGCCTTCCGGCGCGAACGGCGGGCGTGGAACCGGGGCATTACCGGGCTTCGAAATGAGATCATGCGGACCGAAATTGGGGGGTGTGAAACTCGTGACGGCAGAAGATAGCGCACATTCCCCACCTCGTCATCGATGTCAGAGGATGCCGATGTCCGAGTCCGGAATGTTCCCCGTTTATCCGAACCCCCTCGGGAAGTCAAGCCTCCGTGATAAAAGGGGAAAGCGGGAGAAAATCGCGTTTGACGCCCCCTTCGTCCGGGGCTAGATTGATTTCTATGGCTCGTACGTTCTTTCCGAAGGGGGTTCGACGAAGCCGGCCCGGCCCGGTCGGCGTTCCACCCGGGTGCCTGAAGTCTGGCACCGGGGGCGTGTTTCACTCACGACCCTCCATACATCTTTTTTCCGCCCCGCGTGCAATTCCAGCGATCCATCTATTCCTTGTAAACTCGCGTCTGCCGCTGGTTCCGTGGAGGCCGGGAGGCCCGTTATGCCTGCGCTCATCATTCTTCGCACGGTACTGGTCGTTCTCTGTGCGTTCACCGGTGGCCTCGCCGGAAACGCCCTCGGGGGGCCTCCTTGGGGCGCCTCCGGTGGCGCGCTCGGCGTCATCGTTGCCTTCGCCGTCTTCGGTCTGGAGCGCCAGTTCAAAAAAGCGCCGCTCCGCGCTGTCGCCGGCGGCCTGGCCGGTCTCGCAGCCGGGCTAGTTGTTGGAAACCTCTCCGCCTACGCCTTTCTTCTGGCGCGATTCGATCAGCCCAGACTGGAGCTTCTCGCCTACTTCACGGTCACGCTGCTTGCCGGCTACCTGGGGCTTCGCATCGGGGCGCAACAGGGGCTTGCCTTCAGGCGTACAAGCGCTGAAGGCGAGGAAGGCAACGAGGTCGGGCTGAAGATCCTGGATACGAGCGCGATTATCGATGGCCGTATCGCGGACATCTGTGACACGGCATTTCTGGAGGGGACCATCATCATTCCCCAGTTCATCCTCCAGGAGCTGCAATACGTCGCCGACTCCTACGATCCCTCGAAGCGCGCACGGGGGCGCAGGGGGCTCGACATCCTGAAGCGTATCCAGGGGCAGCAGCACGCCAAGATCACCATCACCGATCGGGACTTTCCGCAGATAAAGGAGATCGACGCCAAGCTGGTGGCTCTCGGACAGGCCCTCGGCGCCAAGATCATCACCAACGATTTCAATCTCAACAAGGTGGCGGAGCTGCAGGGCGTCCGGTCGCTAAACATCAATGATCTCGCCAACGCCCTGCGCCCCGTGGTGCTTCCCGGCGAGCCGATGAACGTGCACGTGCTCCGTGAGGGGAAGGAATCCGGTCAGGGTGTGGCATACCTGGAAGACGGCACGATGGTGGTGGTCGACAATGCAAAACGGTTCATCGGCAGAA
>CBDUXZ010000266.1:0-3746 GCA_965371325.1 uncultured bacterium
GAGGCGCTCCTTTATTCCGGCGACGGGGCGCTCGTTGAAACGCTGGGGCGGGTGACGGCGTCACTGGAGGCGTCCGGCGCACTCGATGCGGATCTCCGCCCCCTTTGCGAGCGGCTTTCGGGCGCGCTCCGTGAAATCGAGGATATCGCGGCCGCGCTTCGCGGCTACGCATCGGATGTCGTCCACGATCCCGCGCGGCTTGCCGCCCTCGAGGATCGCATCGAGGTGCTCCGAAAGCTCATGCGGAAGTACGGCCCCACGCTCGAAGAGGTGCGGATGGCGCTCGGCAGTGCGCGCGCGTCCCTCTCCGCGCTTGAAGGACGCGACGCGCGTCTCGCGGAGATCGGGACGGCCCTGGCGAGGCGGCAGGCGGAGGGCGAGGCGATCGCGCGGCGAATCAGCGCAGCGCGTACGCGCGCGGGAAGGACGCTGGCGCAACGGGTGTGCAAGGAGATCGAGGCGCTCGGCATGGGGAAGGCGGTGTTCCATGTACAGGTGTCGCGGGAGGCGTGTCCGCCGCCGGGGTTCGGCGAGCACGGATGGGATCGCGTCGAGTTTCTTCTTTCGCCCAATCCCGGCGAGCCGGCGCGGCCCCTCGCGCGCATCGCTTCGGGGGGAGAGCTCTCCCGCGTCACACTCGCCGTGCACACGGTGCTCGCGGAGAGCGAGAAGTCCGCCACGCTGGTTTTCGACGAGGCGGACGCGGGGGTGGGAGGGCGCGTGGCGGACGCCGTCGGTGTGCGTCTGGGCGGCCTTGCGGCCACACACCAGGTCATCTGCCTGACGCACCTTCCGCAGATTGCCGCCAGGGGTGACCGGCACCTGTGCGTCAGCAAGGTGAGCGGGCGGGGCCGGACGATGGCCCGCCTGTCCGAAATCACGGGGGAGGATCGGGTGGAGGAAATCGCGCGCATGTCGGGCGGCGCCAAAATCTCGGAGAAGACGCGGGCGCACGCGCGGGATTTGCTCCGCCGCGCACGCCCCTCGCAATGACAGAGAACGCGGCTCGGCAGGAGCCTCGCCCTCCCGGGCGCTCCTCGCAATGACAGAGGGAATAAGGGGACGCTCCCCTTTGTCGCCCCTATCGGGCAGGCCGGCGCACTGGAGACAAAGGGGAGCGTCCCCTGTATTCCCCGGCTCAAGTCCCGGGGACAGAGTGTCGATTTAAATGGAGGGGGATTTCCCGGCGACATTCAGAATATTCTCGTTTCAGGGCGGCCGTGGCGTAAAGACATTTGCGCATTCCTTCCTTGATCTCGGCAGGTTGCGGAAAGCCAAGAGGAAGGAGGCCGCCTGCCCGGGGCGATCGAGGCTGCGAGTCTCCGGCCGCGGGTTGACAGTTGGTGGATGAGTGGGCTTTATTTGTCGCGCTCAACGGTTCACCCGGCACGAAAGTCCCATCGGGGGGAGGGATCTCCGCTTGTCCAGGAAGCATTTCACCATTCTCGTCGTCCCGAGCGATCGCTCCCGGGTGCGGCGGCTGAAGCTGCGTCTTCCGGCTATCGGCGTTCTCGCGGGGTTCTCCGCTCTCGGTCTGGCGCTCTTTGGCGCCGGTCTGTACACCTCCGTCGCTGATCACTTCCGTCTCGCGAAGGAGCGTGCCGAGCGCACGCGCCTCGAGGTGCAGAGCAAAACCCGGGAAGGGCAGATCAAGCTCTTTGCCGCAAAGATCGAGGACCTCGAGGGCCGCCTGGAAGAGATGCAGGCCCTGGGGCGAAAGCTGCGCGGGATGGCCAACCTGCGAGAGCAGCAGGAACTCGTTGCGCCGAGCCCGCGGTTCAGCGTCGGCGGCGCGTCTCTCGAGGACGATCGCTGGGCCCTCGGGATTTTCAATCTTGACAATGCGATCAATGGCGAAGTGCAGAGCGGGCTGAACCAGCTCGCGCTTGAAACAACGCTCCAGGAGCAGAGTCTCAAGGAGCTGAACCACCTGCTCCTCGAAAAATCAATCCGCGACGCCCACCTCCCCTCCATCTGGCCGTCGCGCGGACTGGTCACTTCCTCCTTCGGCAGGCGCACGAACCCCATCACGCGCCGCCGCCAGTTTCACACCGGACTCGACATTGCCTCGCGGCGGGGAACCCCCGTTTACGCCACGGGGGAAGGTGTCGTTGTCTTCGCGGGACGGAGCGGTGGCCTCGGCAAGCTCGTCATGATCTCCCACGGAAACGGCCTCAAGACCCGCTACGGACACCTCGCTGAAAGCTATGTCACCCCCGGGCAGAAAGTCACCCGTGGAACGAAAATCGGCGCCGTGGGGAGCTCGGGGAGGGCGACGGGCCCGCACCTTCACTACGAGGTGATGAAGAACGGCCGCTCGGTCAATCCCCGCAAGTACATCGTCGACTGAACCCGCGAAACCCCCTTCTTCTGATTGCTTCGCCCCGCGTGCTGGGCTAAAATTCCGGCGTGTCAGGCCTTTTCCCGCCCCTGTCGTCCATTCCTCCCCGCGACCGGCCGGAGCAGATCTACCGGAGCACATCTAGATGATCGGCTCGATTCTAAAGCGTGTGGTTGGAACACAGAACGAGCGCGAACTAAAGCGCATTCGTCCCGTCATCGACCGCATAAACAGCCTCGAGCCGGAGATGAAGCCCCTCGATGACGCCGGTTTGCGGGCGAAGACGGAGGAGTTCCGCAAGCGTCTGGGTGACGGGGAGCCCCTCGATGACATCCTTCCCGAGGCCTTCGCCGTCGTCCGGGAGGCTTCCATGCGGACCCTGGGCATGCGACACTTCGACGCGCAGCTGATCGGCGGCATCGTTCTGCACGAGGGAAAGATCGCCGAAATGAAGACCGGCGAGGGGAAGACGCTCGCGGCCACGGCGCCCGTCTATCTGAATGCCCTTACGGGCAAGGGCGTGAACGTGGTGACGGTAAACGATTACCTCGCGAAGCGGGATGCCGAGTGGATGGGGACCATCTACAAGTTCCTCGGGCTTACCGTGGGGACGATCGTTCACGAGAGAACCGATCGCGAGCGGTACGAGGCCTACCGCTGCGACGTGACCTACGGGACGAACAACGAGTTCGGCTTTGACTACCTCCGGGACAATATGAAGTTCCGCCTGGAGGACATGGCCCAGCGCCAGCTTCATTACGCGATCGTCGACGAGGTTGACTGCATTCTCATCGACGAGGCCCGTACACCGCTGATCATCAGCGGGCCCACGGACGAATCGACGGAGAAGTATGGGGTCATCAACGCCATCATCCCCAAGCTGAACAAGGAGAGCGATTTCGAAATCGACGAGAAGGCGCGCACGGCCGCGCTTACGGACGAGGGGATCGAGAAGGTCGAGAAGCTTCTCGGCGTTGAAAATCTCTACGAGCCTGATCAGATGGAGACCCTTCATCACGTGCACCAGGGGCTGAAGGCCCATTCCCTCTTCAAGCTTGACGTCGACTACATGGTGAAGGATGGCGAAGTGGTCATCGTGGACGAGTTCACGGGCCGGCTCATGCCGGGGCGGCGCTGGAGCGACGGGCTTCATCAGGCCATCGAGGCGAAGGAGAAGGTGAAGATCGCGAACGAGAACCAGACGCTGGCCTCGATCACCTTCCAGAACTATTTTCGAATGTACGAGAAGCTGGCCGGTATGACGGGGACGGCCGACACCGAGGCGATCGAGTTCACCCAGATCTACAATCTTGATGTCCTCGTGATCCCCACCAACCTTCCCATGATCCGGACGGACAATCCGGATGTCATCTACCGCACGGTGGACGAGAAGTTCCGGGCCGTG
>CBDUXZ010000267.1:0-3744 GCA_965371325.1 uncultured bacterium
AGATCTTTCCGACCCACTCGATCTCCGCCGGCCTCGACTATCCCGGCGTGGGGCCAGAGCATAGCTACTACAAGGAGACGGGCCGCGCGGAGTACGTAGCCGTGACCGATCAGGAAGCGATCGACGGTTTCCAGTATCTCTCCCGCACCGAGGGAATCATCCCGGCCCTCGAAGCCGCCCATGCGATCGCGCAGGTTCGGAAGATGGCGCCCATCATGCCGAAGGAGCAGATCATTGTCGTCAATCTCTCCGGCCGCGGCGACAAGGACGCCGTGCAGGTCTCGGATATTCTGAAAGCGAAGAGGTAGGCGTGAGCCGCATCGACGATTTGTTTGACGGATTACGGCGCGATGGCCGCAAGGCGCTCATCCCCTATGTGATGGCGGGTGATCCGGACGTCGAAGCCACCGGGCGCCTCGTGCTGGAGCTGGAGCGCCGCGGCGCCGACCTCATCGAACTGGGCGTTCCGTTCTCCGATCCCCTCGCCGACGGGCCGACCATTCAGCGGGCGAGCCAGCGCGCGCTCGAGAGCAAGACCACGTTGCGCGGCATTCTCTCACTCGTGCGCGATCTCCGGCGGCGCACGCAGATCCCGCTCGTACTCATGACTTACTACAACCCCGTCTTTGCCTATGGGGAGGAGAGCTTCCTCGCGCACGCGAAGGAGGCGGGCGTCGACGGCATCATCGTGCCCGATCTCCCCGTGGACGAGGGAGGCGCCTTCTACGGCAAGGCGGAGGGGGCGGGCATTGACGGCATCCAGCTCGTGGCCCCCACCAGCCCCGACGATCGGGTCCGCATGCTCGCCGCGCGCGCACGCGGTTTTCTCTATTACGTCTCCCTCACCGGTGTTACGGGCTCCCGCAGCAAGCTTGCCGCCGATCTGCCCAAAAAACTCGCAACCGTGCGTGCGCTCACCGACAAACCCCTCGCGGTAGGTTTCGGCGTCTCGACGCCGGAGCACGCAACCCTCATCGGACAAAGCGCCGACGGCGTCGTCGTCGGCTCCGCGCTCATCGATGTTTTGGAAAAGGCCGGTCCCGGCCCCGAAGGCATCCAGGCCGCCGGCGAGTTCATCGCCTCCTTGCGCGAGGCTCTCGACCACCCCTAGGGCCAAATCCTGACTCCCAAAAGATAATCGGATCATAAGGAATTTGTCTCTCCGGGCTGAAACCCAGGAAGAGCCCGTAGGCCAAACGCCTGAAGAGGTGATCATGGCATGCCTGGTCCGGTAGGGGCTGATTGACAATCCAATCAACGTTCGTAGACTGGTCCCCGGCCTGCAGTTCGCTTTGGATAAACCCTGACCGCTCGCACTGAAGCCATGCCCCAGACGAACGCCGACGAGAAACGAAAACTGATTCTTGATGCCGCTATCAAGGTCTTCGCGAAGAGCGGTTATCACCGCTCGCGCGTCTCCGACATCGCGGAGGAGGCCGGCATCGCTTACGGGCTCGTCTATCACTACTTCAAGAACAAGGAAGCTGTGCTGAACAGCATTTTCCAGGAGCGGTGGGGCGGCTTCATCGACACCATTCGCCTTTACCACGAGAGTCCGCTGACGACGCGCGAGAAACTCTCCAACATCTGCTTCTATCTCATCAACTCCTACAACCAGCGTCCCGATCTCATGGAGGTGCTGATTCTCGAGATTGCCCGCTCGGGCAAGTTCCTTCAGGCATCGCACATCGAGAAGATTAACGAAGCGTTTCGACTGCTCGAGAATATCGTGCGGGAAGGGCAGGAGAAGGGCGATCTCGATCCCGAAGTGGACGCACGGCTGGCGCCCTACATCTACCTCGGCGCCATCGAGCTCATTCTCACCGGTTACGTGCTGGAAACGCTCAAGTCGCGTGACGTGGCGAGCTACCAGCGGGTGGCTGAGACCGTCGTGGACGTGTTCATGAATGGTCTCGCGAAACGCTGATTCGGAAACTCTCCGCCCCGCCTACTTCAGCATCACTTCGGCACAACCATCGGCCATGACGAGGCGTCCGTCCTCGGCGAGGATCTCGAAGCCGAAGAACGTCACGCCACGCCGCGTCTCCATGATCCATCCTGCCGTCACGATGGTTTCCCCGGGCGTGAGAGCCCTCACGGGGCGGGCGTATATCCGCCGGAGCTGCGAGGGGTCGCGCTCCTGGCTCGCGTCGATCGCGGCTTTGGCCGCATAGGCCAGGCCGAGCGAATGGCCAAGGAAGGCCTGAGCAGCCTCCCCATGCACATGCCCCGGCGGTTCGTGGATGAGCCGGCGGAGATTTGCGATGACCTTGTATTGCGCGCGGAAGGCGAGTGGCGGCCTCAGAAAGTTGCTGGCGGGCTGCGGCGGTTCGGGAGTGCCCGGTTTGCGGGGATGGAGCAGTCGATACTCCCCCACGAAAACGAGCACGCCGCGCTTACGGGTGCCCCGCAAGCGGATGGTCGTCTCTTCTCCCTTTTCCGTTTCGACGATGTCGCCGAACGACGCGGTGACGCTGATCTCGCGTGTTGCCCGGATGGGTCGCGCGAGGCGGAAATCGCATCCCAGGGAAAGCAACTCGCCTGTCGGAACGCCCAGATCCGGATCGGCCAGGGCCTCACAGACGGCCGGCAGCGCAAGCACCGCGGCATAGAGGGGCGGGGCGACGATCCCTCCCTGGCGCTGGGGATCAACCAGGTAGGGATTGTCCTCCTCCAGCGTGTGGATGAATGCCTGGATTGTTTCTGCGCGAACGCGCACCGCATCAGGTGAGTAGGTTCTTCCCGCGCAAGCGGCGTTAAGCGGCATGGAGGATCCGCCGCCATACTTCCCGCACCTGCCGCTCTGTCTCCTCGGGGCTTCCGGAGTTATCGATCACATAATCAGCCATCCGGGTCTTCTCATCGAGGGGCATCTGCGCATCCATGCGCGCCAGGGCGTCGTCGCGGGAAAGGCCGTCCCGGTCCATGAGCCGCTGAAGCTGCGTTTCCCAGTCGACCCGGATGACGATCACGGCATCCGCGGGAACCGATGCTCCCCGCCCCCCCTTCAGGTTTTCCAGGTAGAGCGGAATGTCGAAAACGACCGCCGACCTGCCGGCCGCTGCATGCTCGGAGGCGCGCTCCGCCATGCGTGTGCCTATCCGTGGATGGGTGATGCGCTCGAGGAGCGCCCGGCGGTCGGGATCGGCGAAGACGATCTTCCCGAGCTTTTCCCGGTCGATCCGATCGCCCTCTTCGAGAACCTCGCGCCCGAAGGCGGCCACGATCTCGCGATGGGCCTGTTCACCCGGCCGAACCACCTCCCGGGCAATCTTGTCGGCATCGATGATGGGAACACCCATCTTCGAAAGCGTGGCGCACACGGCACTTTTGCCGGACGCGATCCCGCCGGTGAGCACGACGAGTTTCATCAGGCTGGGTATCCTCGGCAGGTGCGGCGTTCGAACAAGCCTCGTGGGACGGGGGGCGCTTCGAAGCGTGAAGAGCCCTCCGGTTAACACGCGCCCGGTGGCCTGTCAAATCTGCAACGCTCCTGCGGAGGGGAGCGCCGGCCCCCCCTCCGCTAACCCTCTGGAATAGTTGTCATTTGAAGAGGTCGCCAGGTCCGGTTTCAACCCGTCCCGGAACCGACTTGACAGGGCCTGGGCGCCGGGCCTAGGATGTTGTGAAATCACCACAGCGTCTGGATCGGGGAGAATGCCGGAATGGCGCCCCGTCCGGTCACGCTTTCAAGATCGCATGTCGACAGGAGGGCTGGGGCCGGCGATTCGTGGAGGAGCACCC
>CBDUXZ010000268.1:0-3744 GCA_965371325.1 uncultured bacterium
CCAGACCAGGATCGCGCAGCCGGCAAGCGCGGCCAGCGTGGGCACCAGCTTCGGCTGAAACGCGTAATGGGCGGCCATCAATCCAATCCTAAAAAGGGACGTTGCCCTTTTTATAAAAGGGACGCTGCCTTTTAAAGAGGAACAAGCGGGACGATCCCTCTTATGAAAAAGGGGGACTGTCCCCCTTTTCGTGCATGGGGTATCATGCCGAAAAAGTGCTTTCTTTTCACGGAGGTTAGACGGAAATGACGCACGAGGGAAGCGATAGCTCCGGCTGGGTCGGCACCTTTATCTTCAGCCTGGCGCTCTGGGGCAGCATACTCGGTTTAACGGTTTTCCTGGGCCACAACCTGGCAAATCTGGTGGCCGGCCACTGAGACCGGCCCTGAGGGAAAAAGGGACGTTCCCCTTTTTAAAAGGGGAACGTCCCTTTTTAATGTGAGGTGCGAGGTGGGCGTGATCGCGGCATCGGGCGAACCTGTCGGCATCGGTGTATCGAGCTGTCTGCTCGGCGCCGAGGTGCGCCACGACGGGGGCCACAAGCGCGACCCCATCATCACCGACGTCCTCGGTCCGTACTTCAAATACATTCCCGTTTGCCCCGAGTTCGAGGCCGGCATGGGCGTTCCGAGAGAAGCGGTGCGGCTCGTGGGCAACGTCATGCGCCCACGCATGCGCAGCGTGAAATCGCTCATCGATTACACACGTCAAATGGAGCGTTTCTCGAAGACACGCGTGAAAGCGCTTACGAAGCTCAATCTGTCAGGCTTCCTGCTGAAGTCGAAGTCGCCCTCCTGCGGCGTGCAGCGCGTGAAGCTCTACAACCCCGACGGCGAGATCGCGGGGAAGAAGGCTCAGGGTATCTTCGCCCGCCATGTTCAGGAGGGGATGGAGCATCTTCCGGTGGAGGAAGAGCGACGGCTGGGAGATCCGTCAATTCGGGAGAACTTCATTGCGCGCGTCTTCTGCTACAACCGGTGGCGACAGCTGGTCGGAGAAAGACTTACACCGGGAAGGCTGGTGGACTTTCATACCGCACACGAGCTCCTTATCCTTTCCCACAGCCCGGAACGGTACCGCCGGCTCGGTCGCTTCCTCGCAGCGGCAAAGAATCAAACGCCCGCCCGGCTGGCCGCGTCATACGCGAACCTCTTCTTCGAGGCCCTGCGCCACCTGGCGACACCGCGACGAAACACGAAGGTCCTGCAGCACGTGGCGGGGTACCTCAAAAAGATGCTGGCCAAAGATGCACGAGAAGAGCTGTTCGAGATTATCGACGACTACTCCCGGGGCCTCGCTCCGCTGCTTGTTCCTGTCACGCTCATCAATCATCACGCTCGAAAACATGCCGTGGTCTACCTCTCCCGGCAGGTCTACCTGAATCCCCACCCTACCGAGCTCCTGCTCCGAAGCCACCCATGATTGGGCCCACGCAACATCCCGATGATCCCTTCAACGCAGGAAGGCCCGCGATCCCCCCCTGGTCCGCCTTCATCGTGTTCGTGGGGGCGGTGGGGCTCGGCTACGTCGCCTCGGGGCTGGCGCTATCGCTCGTCGCCGTATTCAGGGAGGGCGCTTCCGCGGCAGGCTCGACGGAGGCGCTGGTGCGCGCGGGCACTTCCCTCGGGGGCGTCCTGTCCGCGGTTTCGGGAATCGCCCTCACGGAAATTCTCTTTGTCCTGCTCGCTCTCCGCGCGTTTCGGGCGCCAGCCGGAGAGGCGCTGCGGCTCGGCCCAAGCCACGCCGGGCCGGGTGTGCTGGCGGCGGCCGCCTTCGCCATGTTGCTCCTTAGTCACAGCCTCGACACGTTCCTCCAGCTCACCGGGCTCGGGGATCAGGGCACGCTTGCGCTCCTCAAGGGGGTCTTCAAGAACGCCTCACCAATGAGGCTTCTCATGACGGCGCTTGTGGTCGGATTCCTGGCGGGAACCGCCGAGGAGATGCTCTTTCGTGGGTTCATGCAGACGCGCCTCACGGCGCGCTGGGGCCCGGCCGCCGGCGTCGTGGTGACCTCACTCTGCTTCGGGCTGGCGCACTTCGATATTGTTCAGGGATCGGCGGCCGTGGCGCTCGGCCTCTTCCTGGGGGCGATCACCGAATGGTCGGGGAGCCTCCGTCCCGCCATCATCTGTCACGTTATGAACAACGTTCTTGGAACGCTCGCCCCCGCCCTCCTTCAATCGCTCGACGATCCCGGCGTCCACCCCGCTACCCTGGTGGTCGGCGCTGTCGGCCTCATCATTCTGGTCCCATGGTTAAGGAGCAGGCTGCGGGTCGGCGTCGCGTCGCGTCCTGCGTATTGACGGGGCAGCTTGAATCATCCGGAAGGATTTCCTTTCATGACCTTCCCGAGACGCTCTATTCAAAGAGCTGCGGGTGGCGGAACTCGATCAGCGCCGCGATCACGGCTTGTCGTGTGTACTCCCGGCGGGTAAGTTTTCTCCCGCTCAACATTCCGACGTTGCCAATGGTGAGGGAGGAAGGCGTGCCGCGCCGGCGAGTCGCGCCGGTTGCCTCGGCAAAAACCTTGTCGAACGTATCCCCGACGGGCGTTCCCTTCCTGAGGGCCGCGCGCGTGCACGCCAGGGGATACTGAAAACCGGCCGAGAACCCCACCGCAAAACGCCTCCCGTCGTAAATCGCACAGCATCCAAAGTTGGCGTAGCCGGTCCGTGTCGCGGGCACCTTTACGAGACCGTCTTCGTAACCCACGCCAAGATCGCAGGGCGTGGCGCGAAAAACTTGCCGGGCGCGATTCTTCGCCCCCTTTACTATGGCCAGCCAGCCTATCGGTTGGTCTGCCACCCCCGGGTCCGCAGCAATACCTCTCACCCGGACGCCGGAGAAGTATTCCGAGAAAGCTTCCCGCACCGCAGCGACCTTCGGGGGATTCCTGCTCCCGACCAGCACCAGCTTCGGAGGTGCTGCCGGTCGCCTCACGGCTTGTAGGCGCGGCACAAGGCCTCCGGAGATGAACCAAGGGGGGAAGCATTCGCTTCACGCGACGCACCCGCGACGCGGGGGCGCACCCGCGGCCGGCTCTCATAGTTGCGGGGTGCCTCGGGGACGGCAAGCATGGCGGTGAGGCTAACACGCGCGGAGGTACCCATCAACGACCGCACGAATTGCGGCCCGATCCGAGCGCGTGTTAAACTTGCGCGCGCTGAATAACGAGAGGTGGAACATGCCGAAACTGAACGCCGTCGACTCCATCAGCATCCAGGCGCCGGCAACCAAGGTATTCGAAACGGTTATTGACTACCCGAATCATCATCAATGGTGGAAGCGCTACACGTGCGAAGTGATCGGGGGCGGTCCGGTCAAGGAAGGGTCCCGGATCCAGCACCGCATCAACATTCCCGTGGTCCAGCCGAAGCCGAATTTCATTCGCACGATCCGGAAAATTGTCCCCGACCAGCGGATCGAGGAGACCTACGACGAAGGCGATTACGTCGGGACGGGCGTCTGGACGTTCGAGCAGCGCGGCAAGTGCACGGTGGCCACGTTCACCTGCGCTGCGCGTTCCAACAACTTCGTCAACCATATCGCGTTAGCCCTTGCGGGCGCCGCCCCGCACCACTCGGTCTACAAGACCGGCCTTGCGGCGCTCAAGGCGCGATGCGAAGCGAGTTCCTGATTTCGCATCCCGCGTAACCCCGAAAAATCGAGAATCCAATGGCTGCCACGCCTGCCACGCCTGCCACGCCTGAAGGACACTGTGTCTTCTGCAAGATCGTTCGCGGG
>CBDUXZ010000269.1:0-3728 GCA_965371325.1 uncultured bacterium
CTGAACCGAAAGTTCTACAAGACAAGCCATGCAGCCCCCTTCGCAACCGGAGTTATCCACCCGTGTCATCTCGTAAGCTTCGAAATATCGCCATCGTCGCGCATGTCGACCACGGCAAGACCACTATCGTCGACGCCATGCTGTGGCAGAGCGGCACCTTTCGCGCAAACCAGGAGGTTCAGGAACGGGTCATGGACTCGATGGACCTCGAACGCGAAAAGGGCATCACCATCATGGCGAAGAACACCGCCATCACTTACGGCGACGTCAAGATCAACATCGTCGACACGCCGGGGCATGCCGATTTCGGCGGTGAGGTCGAGCGTACGCTTCGGATGGTCGACGGGATCATGCTTCTTGTAGACGCCGCGGAAGGGCCGCTGCCGCAAACGCGCTTCGTGCTTTCAAAGGCCCTCGAGTTAAGCCTTCCCGCCATCGTGGTTATCAACAAGATCGACCGGCAGGATGCGCGGCCCGAGGCGGTGTTGAACGAGATCTACGATCTCTTCATCGATCTCGATGCCGCGGACGAGCAGATTGATTTCCCCGTGATCTACGCGGTTGCGAAGAGCGGCCAGTGCACCCACGATTTGAAAACGCCGCTGAGCGATCTCCGCCCTCTCTTCGAAACGATCATCAAGCGCATCCCCGCGCCGCCCGGCAGCGCCGATGCGTCGCTCCAGGTGCTGGTCACCAGCGTTCAGCCCGATCCCTACCGGGGGCCGCTCGCAATCGGGCGCGTGATGCAGGGCATGCTTCACAACAAGCAGCCCGTGACGATTTGTCATCGCGACGATTCCCAAACCCGCGCTTCCGTGTCGGGACTCTTCGTGTACGAAGGGCTCGACCGTGTCGAGGTGGGCACGGCGGGGCCGGGCGACATCGTGGCGCTCGCCGGCATGTCGGGCATTGGTCTGGGTGAGAGCATCGCGGACGGCGAAGAGCCGCATCCGCTGAAACCCCTGCATGTGGATGAGCCCACCATGTCCATGGAGTTCCGCGTCAACGACGCGCCTTTTAGCGGCCGGGAGGGGCAGTTCGTCACGTCGAGAAATTTGCGTGACCGATTGATGAAAGAGGCCACGCATAATCTGGCCATGCGGGTGGAAGAAACCGATTCGACGGACCGTTATCTCGTTTTTGGGCGCGGCGAGCTGCAGATGGCCATTCTGATCGAGCAGATGCGGCGGGAAGGCCACGAGTTCGCAGTCGGCATGCCCCAGGTTCTGACGAAGACCCTGCGCGGCAAGGTGCATGAGCCCTATGAGCTCGCCTTCATCGACGTTGTCGAGGAGTACATGGGCGTTGTGGTGCAGAAGCTCGGCACGCGCAAGGGGATCATGGTGAAGATGATCAACCACGGTTCGGGCCGCGTTCGCCTGGAATTCGAGATTCCCAGCCGCGGACTCATCGGTTTTCGGACGGAGTTCATGACCGACACGAAAGGCACGGGTATCCTGACACACCTGTTCAGCGAATACCGGCCCTGGGCGGGCGACATCGTTCATCGCACGACGGGGGCACTCGTCGCCGACCGGGCCGGCAAGGTGACCGGCTACGCAGTGACCAACCTGCAGGAAAGAGGGGAGCTTTTCCTGGGGCCCACGGATGCGGTCTACGCAGGCATGCTCGTGGGTGAGAACAGCCGCGACAAAGACCTGGATGTCAATATCACGAAGGAGAAGAAGCTCACGAATATGCGCGCTGCAGGGTCCGACAATTACGAGAAACTCGTGCCGCCGCGCAGAATGTCCCTCGAGCAGGCAATCGAGTTCATTCGCGAGGATGAGCTCATCGAGATCACGCCGAAAAGCCTGCGTCTTCGCAAGCGATACCTCGATCCCAACGAGCGCAAGGCCCGGGAGGGGTAAGCAACGGGGACAAATATGGAAAGAAAGGAACGCCTGACCCCGCAATGAAGGGCCGCCTTACCAGGCTGGATGGCATGCGCTTCAATCTTGCCGAGGTAAGCGGCGCGCTTGGAGACCTCGGCACCTTCATCCCGCTGGTCGTGAGCCTGGTGGCCGTCTGCCACCTCGACCTTGGCAGCGTGCTGCTCTTCGCCGGTCTCTACAACATCCTCACCGGATTTCTGTTCAACCAGCCGATTCCCGTGCAGCCCATGAAAGCGATTGCCGCCGTGGCGATCGTCGAGACCCTCTCACCCGGCGCGATTGCCGCCGCCGGGTTGGGCGCCGGGGCGGTTGTCTTTTTTCTCGGCGTCACGGGCCTTGTGCAGGTGGTCGAGAAGCGCGTTCCCCACGCGGTCGTCCGCGGCATTCAGCTCGGCGTCGGTCTGAAGCTGCTCATCAAGGGCCTGTCGATGATCCATGGGACTTCCTGGGCATCGCTGGACGGTCCGATCATCGCGGCTCTGGGCGCGGCGTTCATTTTGCTGACGGCGGGAAGAAACCGGATCCCCTCGGCCCTGATTCTGTTCGCCGGGGGTCTCGGGGTGATGCTGATCACCCGGCCGGACAGCTTCACGAGCCTCTCCTACGGCTGGGACGGGCTGGCCCCCGTGCTTCCGGCGCCGGCGGAGTGGCGGCAGGGACTTCTCCTGGGCGCCATCCCCCAGATACCCCTGACGCTGCTGAACTCGGTGATTGCGGTGTGCGCCTTGAGCGGCGACCTCTATCCCAAAAAGGGTATCGGCACGCGCCCCATGGCTGTGAGTGTCGGCCTCATGAACATCATCGGCTGCTGGTTCGGCGCCATGCCCGTGTGTCATGGTGCGGGGGGCCTCGCGGGCCAGCACCGGTTTGGCGCGCGCACCGGCGGGAGCGTGGTCATGCTGGGCACGGCGAAGATCGCCCTGGCAATCGGCCTCGGCTCGAGCGCGGTCGTTTTGCTGAACGCCTATCCCATGAGTATCCTGGGGGTCCTCCTCTGCTTTGCGGGGGCGGAGCTGACCCTTCCCGCGCGAAGCGCGGCAAACCGAAATGATTTCCTCCTGGCCGTTCTCACCGCCGGGGGTTGCCTCGGCTTCAACACAGCCGTCGGGTTTGCAATGGGGCTGGTGGCGACGGTCCTGCTCTCTGCGGTGAGAAACCGCGAACCATAGTCGAGGAGTCCCGAATATGAGCACCGGCCTTGTCTGGCATGAGCGGTACATGTGGCACGACACGGGAAGCTACGCGGGTGTGGTCCCGGCGGGGGGCCTCATTCAGCCCGACCAGACTTACGAGCAGCCGGAAACAAAACGCCGCCTTCGCAACCTGATTGAGGTGAGCGGCCTCTCCGAGCACCTCGTTGATATCACACCCAGGTATGCGACCGAGGCCGAGCTCCTTCGCTTTCACACGGCTGACTACATCGCGCAGATCAGGAAGCTCAGCGAAGATCACGGCGGCGAGGCGGGAGAGTTCACACCCTTCGGGACGGGCAGCTACGAGATTGCGCGCCTTGCCGCAGGCGGCGTCATGGCCGCGGTCGACGCAGTTGTCGAAGGAACGGTCGAGAACGCCTACGCCCTTGTTCGTCCCCCGGGGCATCACGCGGAGGCGGATCGCGGTCGGGGTTTCTGTATCTTCGGCAACATCGCGCTGGCCGCCATGCATGCCCGGGAAGTTCACGGCCTCGCGCGCATCGCCGTCGTCGACTGGGATGTTCACCACGGGAACGGAACGCAGGCGGCGTTCTACGACGATCCCCGCACGCTCACCATTTCGATCCATCAGGACCGCAACTACCCCTTCGACAGCGGATTTATGAGCGAACGGGGGAGC
>CBDUXZ010000270.1:0-3714 GCA_965371325.1 uncultured bacterium
ACGATCGGCTGGAGCAGCCCTTGCTCCCGGATCGAGGCAGCGAGTTCGTCAATAGCGCCGGCGTCGAATCGCTTGCGCGGCTGTAACACATTTTTGTGTATGTCGTCCACGGGAATCGCGCGTACCTCATCGCCCGTCCGCTCGGGGCGGCCTATGAGCGCTGACAATCCACGACCGAGCGCTTGTCGTTCCGGCATCAGTCTGGTGCCTCTCTTCGTAAGAGCTCTCTTGCCAGCTCGAGATAACTCAACGCACCCTTTGAGTGGGGGTCGTAGAGCACGATGGGCTTCCCGTGACTGGGGGCCTCACTTAGGCGAACGTTGCGGGGGATGGTCGTTTCAAACACCTGTTGTGGGAAGTGTGTGCGGACCTCCCGGGCCACCTGCTGGGCGAGGTTGTTCCGAAGGTCCACCATGGTCAGGACAATCCCTGCCACCTGGAGCGTCGGGTTCAGCTCCGCCCGGATGAGGTCGGCGGTTTGGAACAGGCGCGCCAGCCCTTCCAGCGCGTAGTACTCGCATTGAAGCGGCACGAGCATGGCGTGCGCTGCGGTCAGGGCATTCACCGTCAAGAGGCCGAGGGCGGGCGGGCAGTCAATGAGGACGTAGTCGTAGGCGTCCGCAACATCCTGCAATGCGCTGGCCAGTCGCTTTTCACGGGCGAGCATTCCGACCAACTCGACTTCGGCGCCGGACAGGTCCCCACTCGAAGGTGCGATGTCCAGCAGCGGGACCTCTGTTTTCTGGATAACCTCCGTGATCTTCAATCCACTGATGAGGACATCATAAACGGTCCCGCCGCCCGCCGCCGGCGTTACCCCGACACCCGTTGAGGCGTTCGATTGAGGGTCGAGATCGACGAGCAGGGTCCGCTTCTGGTTCACGGCGAGCGACGCGCCCAGATTCACCGCGGTCGCCGTTTTTCCGACTCCGCCCTTCTGATTGGTCACGGTGAAGACTCGCACCATCATAACCCACTGATTTTAAAGGTAAATACGTGAGCTGGCACCGGGGGAACCAAGGGGGGATGGCCCGGGGGGGTCCTGGAGCAGGGAGGCCCCCGACCGCGCAAGCGATTATGGTGGGCCTTCAAACAGGAAGCAAGCGCAAAGTGCGGGGCCGCTGAAATAATTGGGCGTTCCACGTGAAACATCGGTCTTCCAGCTCGGCGCTCCGGATTGTTCCACGTGAAACATCAGGCCGCCGGCCAGGCCACGACGAGGATCTGGCGCTTTCCCGCCCCTTCCGGGAGATCCAGTCGCTCGAAGGCGCGGAGGGATCCCCCGGCTTTTTCGGCCAGCACCGCCGCACCTTCGTTCGAAGCCCCGCCGGATCCCAGCATGGCAATCGCACATCCGCCGGGGCTCAGAAAACCCCGAGATAATTGAAGAAATTTCTCCGGATCCTGGAAAGCCCTGGAGACGACGGCGGAGAATTGCCGAGAAAGCGCCGGATCCCCGGGCCCCAGATGCTGGTGGAGGAGCGTGCACCCCTCAAGGCCCAGGCGCCGTCGCACCTCCTCGAGGAATGCGACCTTCCGCTCCCGTGCCTCCACCAGGGTCACCGCGAGCGTCGGGCGCGCAATCTTGAGGACGAGCCCCGGGAAGCCCCCGCCGGTGCCGATGTCCAGGAGCCCGCCTCCCGGGGGAACGTGTTTGAGAACCGTCAAGGAATCGAGGAAATGCTTGATCAGAATTTCGCGCGGCGCCCGTATTGCCGTCAGGTTGACGCGCGCGTTCCAGCCGAGGAGCAATTCCCTGTAAGCGCCCAGTTGCGCCCGGCAATCCGACCCGAGGGCGATATCGAGATCGCGGCACCAGCGCTCAAAAGAAGTCCACGTGCGATCATCGATCCCGCCTCTTCCCCCGTGCGCCTTACCGCCCTCCGCCATGAACGCCTCTCCCGACTACGCGGTGCATTTCCAAGGTTGCTCTATATCCCGTTCCCGGCTGCCGCGAAACCCGGGCGTGCGCCGCGTGCTTCCGCACCGAGAGGCGCACTACGAACTACACGTTATAGTGTCACACCGATAAGCGTAATCTTCAAGGGGCGGCCACGCCTGCATGGAGCTTCGGCGCACCCTCGCAGCTCCTGCGGAATCAAACAAGCCTAGCGATGCTGGTCAGGAATTGTCGGCGGGACGGATGATGACGCGCTTGTAGGGACCCTCGCCATCGCTGTCGGTCCTGATGTCTGAGGCTTCCTGGAGGGCCATATGGACGATGCGGCGTTCGTAGGAGTTCATCGGCTCGAGCTCCTCCGGCTCGCCGCTTGTTCGTACCCGTGCGGCCAGATCGAGCGCGAGTTTTTCGAGGGCAGCCACTTGATCGCTCCGGAACCCCTCGGCTTCGATAACCACGCGTTTGGTGTTCCGCAGACCCTTGTTCGTCATGCGATTTACCAGGTAGGTCAGGGCGGCGAGGGTCTCGCCCTCGTCGCCCGTCAGAAAGCCTTGGGAGTCGGCGTGGATGGCGAGTTCAATCGCCTCAGCCGTTTCGCCGTCGAGCACTTCGACGTCGCCAGCGATGGGCAAGCGAGAGAGGGCCCCCTCCAGAATCTCCCTGGCGTGAACGGAGCCGGCGGTACTGGGGCCACGGGGTGCGGCTGGTTCGCCGCTATCGCTGGGATGAGGCTTGTAAAAGGCCTCCCGGGGAGAACCCGGTCGGGCCGCTTCAGCCTCGCGTCGGGGCCGGTGCGTTCGGGGGCCGGGGCGCCGTGCCCTGTCGGGCGGCCCCGGGGGCGACGAGGGCGGGGTCCGGACACGCGCCCGTCCCTCGGCCTCAGGCGTGGGCCGGGCGACGATCACCGCGCGCGACTCCATACCCACGCGGTAGAGCCCCGAGGTTTCGTCCGCGACGACCTTGATCCTGAGTTCCTCTCGGGAAAGGCCGTAATGCTCTTCCGCCTTTGCCGTCGCGGCCTCAACGTTCTCACCCGAGAATTCCTTGATATCCATTCCCACGTCCACTGCGCCCATGACGGGCGAAGCGCCATCGTTCATGCATAGCGGCGGTTGATCCAAGACTGCTGCGCGATCGCGAGCAGGTTGTTGGCAAGCCAGTATAGCACCAACCCCGAGGGGAAGTTCAGGAACATGACGCCGAAGATGAGCGGCATCATCATCATGATTTTCTGCTGGGCCGGATCGCCCGCCGGCGGCGACATCTTCTGCTGAAGGAACATGGATCCGGTCATCAGTATCGGCGTCACGTAGGTCGGGTCGGGGGCCGAGAGATCCTTCAGCCAGAAGATGAAGGGCGCCTGTCGGAGGGCGATGGAGTTGAGGAGGGCCTGATAAAGGGCAATGAAAACAGGAATTTGAAGCAGTATCGGAAAACAGCCCCCCAGGGGATTGACCTTGTGCGTTCGGAAGAGCTGCATCGTCTCCTGATTTAACCGCTCCTTGTCGTCCTTGTACTTCTCCCGCAGCTCCTTGAGGAGTGGTTGCAACCGCTGCATCTCCTTCATGGAGCGGAATTGCTTCGTGGCGAGCGGGAAGAAGAGGATGCGGATCAGAATGGTCAGCAGGATGATCGCAACGCCATAGTTGCCCACGAAACTCTGGAGGAAATTGAGCATCCAGAGGAGGGGCTTGGCGACCACGGCGAAGAAGCCGAAGGCGACGGCCTGCTCGAGCCCGACACCCGCTGCTTTGAGCTCCGCGATCGCCTTGGGGCCGGTGTAAATGTTGATCGTCTGGGAGGTCACCGCCCCT
>CBDUXZ010000271.1:0-3707 GCA_965371325.1 uncultured bacterium
ACCCTCCCCGAGGAAGGCGGGGAGGCGCCTGTAAACCGAGGCCCATTTGTACGCGGCGTATGTCTCGTAGCCGCCAAACAGCTCATCGCCGCCGTCCCCTCCCAGCGCCACGGTGACGGACCGCCGCGCCATGTTCGACACGTACCAGGTCGGGATGGCAGAGCTGTCCGCGAAAGGTTCATCGAAGGCGTCGGCGAGCTTGGGGAGGATCTCCCGCGGCTCGGGGCGGATCTCCAGCTCTTCATGTCGGGTCCCGAAGCGACTGGCAATTTTACGGGCGAACTCGAGTTCGCTGAAGCCCTTCTGGGAAAACCCGATGGAGAAGGTTCGGACCGGGCCCGACGCCGCCTCGGCCATCATCGCGACGATCGCGCTTGAATCAACGCCCCCGGAGAGGAAAACCCCGAGCGGCACATCACTGATGAGGCGGATCTTCACCGCGTCCGCCAGAAGCGCCCGCAGCTCCTCCACCAGCTCGCTTTCCGGCCTGTCGACGGCAGCGGTCTCACCCGGCAGAGTCCACCAGGCTTCGACCTTTACCGCGCCCGCTTCGGCGCGCAGAAGGTGTCCCGGCGGAAGCTTGCGGACTCCCTTGAAGATTGACCAGGGCGCAGGGATATAGCCCAGGGTGAGATAGTGAGAGAGCGCTTCCTCGTCAATCACCCGCGGAATATCCGCCTCGAGAAGGGCCTTGATCTCGGAGCCGAAAACGAGCCGATCCCGATCCGCGTAGTAATAGAGTGGCTTGATCCCCAGTCGATCGCGCACGAGAAGGAGCTTGTGCTCGCGCTCGTCCCAGAGGGCGATAGCAAACATTCCGTTCAGCCGGTGAACGAAAGCCTCCCCGCCTTCCTCGTACAAGTGCGCGATCACCTCGGTGTCGCTATTCGTAATGAAACGGTGCCCCTTCGCCTCGAGCTCCTTTCGGATCTCCTGAAAATTGTAGATCTCGCCGTTAAAGACCACCTGGATGGTCCCGTCCTCGTTCCTGATCGGCTGGCGGCCGGTGGAAAGATCGATGATCGAGAGGCGGCGCATGGCGAGGCCGACGGGGGGCCTCAGATAGACGCCATCCTCGTCGGGCCCGCGATGATAGAGGGTCTGATTCATCCGTTCGAGCTGCCCCGCGGCCACGGGCCGATTCGGCTCGAAGTTCAGCTGTCCGCAGATCCCGCACATGTTCGGGTCAACTCTCCCTCACGGAGCCCTTGATCCCGTTCCAGGGCCCGTGACAATGATTTGCCCTCGCGAGAAAAACCGGCCGGAGGGTCCAGCCGGCCAAACGCCGCGACGTGAACTCACCGGCGTCGAAACCGTGGATCAGGTAAACGCCCAGCCGGCGAGGGCGATGATGGCGCTTCCCGTCGCGATCCGTGCGAAGCGCCTTGCCTTGTCGAGGCTCTGGCACTGCTCCCTCACCACGAAGTGCATGCCCAGAAGAGCGCAGGGCGTGGCCAGGGCGCCCCCCGCAATGGCGTCGCCGGAGGCGGCGAAAGTGGCGGCAAAGACCAGGAGAAAGGCGATCGTGAGCGCCGCTCCCCAGTCGAAGGCATCCTTCAGTCGGGGAGCACGCCGTTCCAGAACAAGCTTGAATCCCCAGGTGGCCAGCCCCGTGACAAGCGCCCACTTTACGCAAAGGGCCGCCCACTGGCCGGCGACACTCACGATGCTCTCCGGCGCCATGGCCTTCGTAGCAAGAAAGGTGGCCATCGCAATCGCAAAGAACAGCAGCCATGCACACCGGGCAAGCCGCTTGGCCGTGCTCCCGCGCTGATAAAGCGTCATCACACCGCCCACGGCGATGATCGACAGAATGACGAATGTCTCGCCGCCGCCTGCAGCGAGCAGTGGAACCGAGAAGAGCATCGCGAGAAAACTCGCGTCGATCAAGCGCACCGCCACCAGCCCGGCGCGCGCCTCCTGCGAAGACTTAGCGTTGACTGCCTGCGCAGCGGAAGTTTCCATGCCTCAGCTCTCGCCGCCGTAGTTCCCGTCGTCGAGATCCTCGGCGGAATTGAGAACAATGCCGACGACACGCTCACGATCGAAGTTATCGATCGCCCGCATGACCTGCTCCCGCGGCGTGGCGCCGGCGCGGACCACGAAGATAATCCCATCAACCAGGTTGCAGATGGTTTCGGCATCGGCGACCTGCAGGGAGGGCGGGGTATCAAGGATGATGTGATCGAATCGCTCGCGGAGCTGCTCGAGGGTTTCTCGCATGCGGGGTGTTGCGACCAGTTCAGCGGGGTTCCTCGAGAGAGTTCCGGCCGGAAGAACTGTCAGGTTCTCATTCGGAATCTTGTACAACGCCTTCTCCAGGGCAGCCTCACCCCGCAGCACCTCCGACAAGCCCGCTTCCATGGGAATCTCGAGTGTCGAGTGAATCCGCGGCGTGCGGAGATCGCAGTCCATCAGGAGAACGCGCCGGCCCACAGACATCCCCATCACGAGCGCGAGATTGATCGCCGTCATGGTCTTCCCTTCGCCCGGCAGGGCGCTGATTATGGCTAGCAGGCGGCACTCCCCCTTCTCGTTCAGGAGCTCGATCCGCGTGCGGATGGCGCGATACTGCTCCGCGGCCGGGGAGTAGGGATCGAACTGGATGATTCTCCGTTTCACGTCGGCCACCCCTTCATCCACCTCCAGGCGACCGCGATTCCTGGCCCACCGCAATGCGGTCCTGAAGGCCTCTCCGATACCAACCGTCGCCCCCCCCATAACGCGCCTGCGCTTCAAACGCGTGACGAGCGGAGGAGGCGCATCCAACTGCACGGCCGGCGCTTCGGGGGGTGGAACGGCCCCTGGCTCGGGCAACGCGCCCTTGCGCTCTTCCTCCGCCCTTCTGAGGGCGTCGAACACCTTTCCCATTCGGTCAGTCTCCGGGACCCGACCCTGGCCGGTGCCCCTTAGTTTGAGCGAAACATCGAAGTTAAGCTGCTCCACCGGCGGCGAAGCCCGCCGCTAAAACCACCGTTCACCTTCCCCCGCGGGATGGTCTCCAACTCGAGATCTTGGACAGCGTCTTTCACGAGATCGGCTCCCAGTTGCTTCTCCCGCCGGGCGTATCCGCTGAGAAGCGATGAATCACAAACAAGATTGATGAGCCGCGGTATTCCGCCTGAAAGCCTGTAGATGACGTCCAGGGCCGCCTCATCGAAGATCTTGTCGTGGGGATTCCCCGCGATACGCAGTCTGGTCAGTATGTAGGCCCTCGTTTCTTCCCGGGAAAGGGGACGAATCTTGTAGCGAACGCTGATCCGCTGCCGGAGCTGCCTGAGCTCCGGAAGGGAGAGCTTCTCCCCAAGTTCGGGCTGCCCGACGAGGACTATCTGGATGAGCTTCTCCGTCGGTGTCTCGAGATTCGACATCAACCGGATCTCTTCCAGAATGCCGGGGCTCAAATTCTGGGCTTCGTCCACAATCAGAACCGTGTTCTTTCCCTTTCGCAGCCGCTCGATGAGGAAGTTGTTAAGCGTCAGCAGACATTCGGTCTTCGATTTCGAATCAAAGGGTAGTCCGAACTCCTCAAACAGATACTGGAAGAAATCCTTCGACCCGAGACGCGTATTGAAGATGAAGGCCGTCTTGGTCTCCTCATCGAGCCTGCCGAGGAGCGTATGGAGAAGCGTCGTTTTCCCGGTCCCCACCTCCCCGATCAGGAGGACAAAGCCCTTCCTCTCCTGAATACCGTAGAGGAGGTTCGC
>CBDUXZ010000272.1:0-3695 GCA_965371325.1 uncultured bacterium
CTGATCCGGCAGGTGCACCGCCTACGCTGGGACGTGCTCAATGAGATCGGGGCCGAGGTTATCTACCGACAGCAGGCGCGGGCGGCGCGCCAGCTCGGGCTCTCCGAGGCGCTCACGGAGTTCGCGCGGACCGAGCGTGAACACGCCTCTGCGGTGACCGATGCGCTCCAGCGAATGGGCTCGCGTGGCCCCTACACGGGAGGACTTGTCGCCCTCTTCTCGATGGTGCTGGGATGGCTGCTGGGTCGGATGGGCGATCGGATCATGCTCCGGGCCGATCTCCTGCTCGAGCGGCTGGCCGTCCGTTCCTACCGCGCGGGCGCGGAGCAGTTCGCCGCCTGGGGGGAGGAGCTTCTTGCCTCCGAGTTCCGGCTCATGACCGCGGCGGAGGAGGATCACGCGCGCCGGCTGCGGGAACTCCTGCAGGGCCTCAGGGGCGCAAGTGGGGTAAACTAGAGGAGGGGCTCTCCCCAACGGGAGGCCTCCGGATCAACCCGGCCCCGAGGCCCAAGACATGAGCCGAGAAATCCTGAGAATCTGGATAGCGACCGCCGTCGGTTTCGTCGTGGCGTTCGGCGGCATAGTGTCTTTCCGCATTCTGGCCTTCGGCCTTTACGTCCCGGCGGACGGGCTCTGGACAAGTCTGGCGATAGCGCTTCTCGCCGCGCTCATCTTCGGTCTTCTCGCGGGACTTGTGAGTGCGCCCCTCGTGGTGCCCTGGCTTCCACGGGGGAAGCCCACCCGTCTTCCGCAGTCGGGGGCGCTGGGGCTGGGCCTTGCCGCCGGCGTCGTCGGCATCATCGCAGTTGATCTCGAGGGCATGCTTCACGGGATGATCGCCGTCGCGGCCTTCATTGTTCTTGTCCATTTTATCGATGCGCTTCCCTCTCCTCTCTGGCGCGCCCTGGCCGCGATCGCCCTTGTTCTTGGCGCGCATCTTTTCATTCAGAGCCACACCTACCGCATTCTTCGCGCGCGCCAGACCGTTCTTTTTGTCGAAGCAAACTTGAACCACCTGCAGGATCGGGGGGAGGCTGCACCGGAAACCCTGGATCTCCTCGACGATCGGCTGGGACGCGCGGCGATGCTACATGGCATCTCGTCGCTCAAACGGGATCCCTGGGGGTACGAATACCATTACGATGTCCGGGCAGCGGATAGCGCCGATCGTTTCATATCCTGGGGCGCGGACGGGCTTCCGGGCCCGGACCCGGTCATCGATCCCGGAACGCCCGGCGCGGACATCGATCTGCAGGCGGCTCTGGGAGTGCCCCCCGGCAGCATTCGTCCGCCACCCCGCGTGCGCGTCATACCGGGCGGGCCTTCGAGTCTCAGGAACTGAACATGCAGGAGCGAAGGGCGCACGGAAGGGAACCGGGGGCCCGCTATCGGAACCGGGGAATCACCTCCCGGGCGAGGCGTTGAATTCCCTCCATCTGCCGCCGAAAGGGAGCAGAGACCATGGCGATGAAGTGGGTCACGCCCGCATCAAGGTAACCTCTTAGCTGCGCCTCCACTTCGTCGGGACTGCCCGCGAGGGTCTGTGCGCGCGCTTCGTCCTCGGATATCCCCAGGCCCCCGGCCACGGACGCGATGAGCCTGTCAACGCGCTTCTGATCGTCGCTCACCATGACGGGCAGGAGTACGCTCTTCTCGATTGCATCGACGTCCGTTCCCTCATTCTCGCAGTGATCGGCGAGGATGCCGATCTTCCGCCGGAACACTTCGGGAGAACCGAAGCAGTTCCACATTTGTGCGTATTTCGCAACGAGGCGGAGCGTACGCTTCTCACCGCCCCCTCCGATCAGGATGGGAGGGTGGGGTTTCTGCACCGGCTTGGGTTCGCAGAGCGCGTTACTGATGTTATAGTACTTCCCCTGAAAGCTCGGCGATTTTTCCGTCCACATCGCAAGAAGTATCTGCAGCGTCTCGGCAAGCATGTCCATCCGCGTGCCGATGGGCGGGAAGTCGAAGTTGTAGGCACTGTGCTCCATCTCGAACCATGCCGCGCCGATCCCGAACTCGAGCCGCCCGCCGCTGATGTGATCGAGCGTGGCGGCTATCTTGGCGAGGTGCGCCGGGTTCCGGTAGGTGGTTCCGGTAACAAGCGTTCCCACCCGCAGCCGTTTGGTCCGGGCCGCCAGAGCGGCCAGGCTGGTCCATCCTTCGAAACAGGGGCCCTTCGGATCTGAGAAGATCGGAATAAAATGATCGAAGGTCCACGCCGTGTCGTATCCGAGATCTTCCAGTTCGTCCCAGACGCCTGCGATCTCTTCCCAGGTGCAGTTCTGAGGGCCCGTTTGAACGCCGAACCGAATCGCGCGCGCCATGTGTCGCTCCTTCCGTCTGTTGACGGGAATATGGCTATCAGCCTAACCCGCGCCGAGTCCGACTGTCCAGGCGGCGCCTCCAGCAGCGGTGAACGGATGGGCCGCCCGTGATCCCCATGCGCGAAGGGCGCGTCACGGTGAACCGCACTTCGATTCACTACCTCGCGTGGAATCCGCCGGACGCCGCTGCCGGGCACCCCCTCCTTCTCCTTCACGGCTTCACCGATCACGCCTGGTCGTTCATTCCCTTTGTTGAATCGTATTTCGAGAAAGTCTCGGCCACGGAGGCGGCTCCCCCTGGCGTCGTGGCCATCAATCTGCGGGGACACGGAGACAGCGGATGGGTGCAGGGGGGCTACTACCACTTTCCCGATTACCTGCTCGACGTCATCGGGGTCGCGGATGAAATCGGCGCCGAGCGGTTCTCGCTGCTCGGGCATTCGATGGGCGGGATGGCGGCCTGCCTCGTCGCGGGGGCGTTTCCCGAAAGAGTCGAGAAGCTCATTCTCATCGAGGGGGTGGGTCCCCAGGCGATGCAGCCCGAGGAAGCGCCCGATCGGTTCCGCCAGTGGGCGGAGGACCTGAAGCGGGTTGAAGGACGAACCCACGGCGCGGTCGAGAGCCTCGATGCGGCGGCGAGGAGCTTGCGGATTCGATGGCCGCGTATTTCCGAAGCGCACGCCCGTTTCCTGGCCGAGACCGGCACGCGAAAGCGTCCCGACGGCGCGCTCGCGTGGAAATCGGATCCGCTCCACCGGACGCAATCCCCGCAGCCCTTCTACCTCTCACAGTCCCGCGCCTTCTGGGAACGCATCGCTTCTCCCGTTCTGTTCATCACGGGGGGTGAGAGCGAGTTCCGCCACTTTGACGTGAGCGATCGCCTTCGCTCATTCAAGGACCTGCGTGTGGAGGAAATTTCGGGGGCGGGTCACATGGTGCACCACGAGCAGCCCGAGCGGCTGGCGCATGCGGTGGCGGACTTTATCAGGGAAGGGTGAGGCAGAGGGGCGGAACGGGGCGCACCCTGCCGGGAACCTACGCGCGCAGATGCGCAGCGAAGAAGCGGATCGTCCTGTCCCAGGCATCACGGGCCGCCTCGGGGCGGTAGGTGTCACGCGTGTCGTTGAAAAAGGCGTGGCCGCATCCCGGATAGAGGTGAATCTCGAAATCCTTCCCTTCCTTTTTGAGGCGCTTTTGAAACTCCTGAACATGGGCGACAGGAATTATTTCGTCGTCCTCTCCATACAGTCCCAGCAGGGGGCAATTCAGGCCGGAAGTCAGCTCGACGGGTGAAACAGGCTTCTCGGGCGTCGTCCGGTCGTAGCGAAGCATCCCGTAGAAATCGACGACGGCGTGGAGCATTTC
>CBDUXZ010000273.1:0-3682 GCA_965371325.1 uncultured bacterium
TCGTCCGGTCGTAGCGAAGCATCCCGTAGAAATCGACGACGGCGTGGAGCATTTCGTTGGCGCAGCCCGAAAGGAGGGCGTAGAGGCCGCCCATGCAAAACCCGACGACGCCCACGCGTCGTGCGCCAACCTGGGAGAGCCCGTGAAGGTAGCGCTCCGCCGCGCCGAGATCGTCGACCGCCTGCGCGTCGGGGAGTTTCTGCATCCGATCGAAAAGGGCAATCATGTCGTCTGGGTCAGAGAGCTTCTCGCTTCGTGAAAAGAGATCCACCGCAAGTGCCACGTAGCCCTCCCTCGCGAGCCGCTGTGCAATCTCCCTGGTGTGATCGGCCAGGCCGCGGAAGTCGTGAATCACGATGACGCCGGGCTGGGCCCCCGCCCCCCGCGGCAGCGCCCGGTAGGCCTTGTAAGCGCCCCCCTTTAAGGGAACATCGACCATCGCGCTGTCGATCTCAAAACCGGGCATTGCCTCTCCCGTGATGGCCCTCAGGGTGCTTTGCGCCCGACCATGACCACAGTCCCCTTGTAGCGCTTGAACTCATTCAGTGCAAAACCCGATTCCTTCAGACGCACCACCGTGTCACGGTTTGGATGGCAGCCGCCGCAGACCCGTCTCCATACCGGCAGGATGAAATCCTGGAAGCGAGCCATCCGGGGATTCTCGCTCCGGACGTGCTCGAGCATGCGCACCCGCCCTTCCGGGCGGAGCACACGCCTGATCTCCCGCAGTCCGCGCCCGGCATCCGGAACCGTGCAGAAAACAAGCGTCGATACGACCGTGTCGAAGCTGTTGTCAGCGAAGGGGAGCCGCTGGGCGTCAGCCGTCTGAAGCCGTACCGGAAAGCGAAGCCCCCGCGTGCGCTTCCGGGCCCTGCGCAGCAGCACGGGGTCGGGATCGATCCCGATCAACTCCGACGCCTTTTCGTAGTGGGGGAAGTTCAGCCCGCTTCCGACACCGACCTCGAGCACGCGCCCCTCGGCCGACGCCACCGTTTTGCGTCGGAGCTTCCAGAGCCCCATCCTCTCCTGCGGATACATGAACAGATCATAGAGGTATGAGAAGAGAGGCATGGGGTCTCCTTGCGCTTCTTCCTTGAGTTTTCAATACCGCGATGCGTGCGTCAACCACCCCCGTGCCCGCCCCGCGAATTAAGCGGGACAATTATGCGGAACAGCCCGGGTAATTCTTGCGGTTGAACGGCCGCGCTGACTCTGCTATCCATGAGGGGCGAAAAAGCCCGTTCCGGCGCGGGGTTCCACCTGCCCGGGTCGCACAGGGAGGGGTTCATGGGGTCCACGACCGGCCAGATTTTCCGGGTTACCACCTGGGGAGAGTCCCACGGCGGCGCCGTCGGCGTGGTCGTCGACGGCTGCCCTGCCCGGCTTTCCCTCGGCCTCAAGGAAATCCAGGCCGATCTCGATCGGCGGCGCCCCGGCCAGAGCCGCATCACGACCCAGCGTGAGGAGTCTGACGAAGCCCACATCCTCTCCGGCGTTTTCGATGGAAAGACGATCGGAACGCCGATCTCGATCTTCGTCTGGAACAAGGATACGAAACCCGAGGACTACGCGGACATCAAGAACGCGTTTCGCCCGTCCCACGCCGACTACACCTACCAGGCCAAGTACGGCATCCGGAACTGGATGGGCGGCGGCAGGGCCAGCGCGAGAGAAACCGTCGGTCGGGTCGCCGCCGGCGCCATCGCGCGAAAACTCCTCAAGGTGCGCGCAAAGACCGAGATCGTCGCATACGTGAAACGCGTGCAGTCGATCGAAGCGTCGGTAAACCCCTCGAAGGTCAGGCGCACTGACGTCGAGCGCAACATCGTCAGATGCCCCGACAAGGCGGTGGCCGAGAAGATGATCCGGCTCATCGAGAAGATACGCAAAGGGGGCGACTCGGCAGGAGGCGTCGTGGAGCTGGTGGCGCGCAACGTACCTGTCGGACTGGGAGAGCCCGTTTTCGACAAGCTCGAAGCCGACCTCGCCAAGGCGCTCATGTCGCTCCCCGCGAGCAAGGCTTTCGAGATCGGATCGGGCATTGCCGGGACCTACATGCTCGGAAGCGAGCACAACGACCCCTTCGTGAAACGCCGCGGACGCGTCCGGACCCTGTCGAACCGGTCGGGCGGCGTTCAGGGCGGCATATCGAACGGTGAGGATCTCGTCGTCCGTGTTGCCTTCAAACCCACAGCGACGATCATGAAGCCGCAGCAGACGGTCGACGCGAAGGGACGCAAGGTAACCCTGGCGGCCCGCGGCCGGCACGACCCATGCGTGCTCCCCCGCGCGGTGCCGATGGTCGAGGCAATGGTCGCCCTCGTCCTGGCCGATCACCTCCTGCGTCAGACAACCCAGAAGGGCTGACGCCCGGCCCGCCGGAAGCTCACCTCAACCGATCCCGAAAGAAGGGGACCCCCGCCATGGAAGTCACCCTCCACCTCCGAGGCGGCCTTATCGCCGACGGCAGCGGGGATGAGGTTTTTCCTGGTGATGTCCTCATTGACGGTGACCGGATCGCCGCAGTCGTACCGAGGGGCGTCATGCCGCCGGGGGGCGTCGTCCTGGCACGGGAGGTGATCGAGGCGCGCGGTCGCGTCGTTGCGCCGGGCTTTATCGACATTCATTCCCACGCCGATTGGGTTCTCCCGCAGCGGAATCACGCCGACATTCTGAAGCCCCTTCTCGAGCAGGGGATCACAACGCTCGTGACGGGGAACTGCGGATTCTCGCCCGCCCCCATCCGCAGGGAGAATCTCGATCTCATCGACGAGTCGAGCGACATGCTGCGCGAGGAGAGGCTCGCCTGGGAATGGGCCAGCGTTTCGGAGTTTTTTGCCCACCTCGGGCGGCAGGATCTTCTCTTCAACGTCGTGCATCTCGCGGGACACGGCTCCGTCCGCCTGACCGCGATGGGCCGTCCGGTCGGGCACCCCACCGATACGGAACGCGATGCGATGCACGCACAGGTCCGGGAGGCGCTGGATGAAGGCGCCGTGGGCCTCTCCACGGGACTCGGCTATGCGCCCGGTATGTTTGCGAACGTGGACGAGCTGACCGGCTTCGCGTCGATCGTTGCAGAGAGAGGGCGGCTGTTCACATCGCACCTGAAAGCCTACTCATGGATCTCCCCCTTCTATCCCATGAACCCCGTCGGATGGGTGAATCACAACCTGCGGGCGGTCCGCGATATTCTCACGGTGGCCGAGCGGAGCGGCGCGCGGCTTCAGATCTCACACCTCATCTTTGTAGGCCCGCGCACCTGGAAGAGCTGCGAGAGGGTCATCGCTGAAATCGAGAGCGCGCGCGATCGGGGTGTGGACGTCGCCTTCGACACGTTCCCCTACACCGGCGGGAACACCACCATCCGGGTCATTTATCCGGCCTGGGCGCAGGAGAACCTCGTCAAGGGTCTCGAACGACGCAGCGTTCGGGCCCGGCTTCGCATGGAACTCACGCTTCTCCGCCGCGTCCTCGGGCTCGGCTTCGAACACATTCAGCTCCTCTGGGCGGCCAATAGTGACTACGCGCACTTCGAGGGAATGCGCTTTGACAGGATTGCCGAGGAGATGAGTGTCGATCCCTACGAAGCCTATTTCCGTATCACACGCGTAAGCAACGCGCGCGCCCGCGTGATGCTCCACACCTACAGCGGCGATGCGGACGACAACGGGCCGCTCCG
>CBDUXZ010000274.1:0-3667 GCA_965371325.1 uncultured bacterium
CCCATGAGTTCAGCGGGGGGCAAAGGCAACGGATCGGCATCGCCCGGGCCCTGGCGGTCATCCCCCGGCTCATCATCGCGGATGAGCCGGTCAGCGCGCTGGACGTCTCCATTCAGGCACAGATTTTGAATCTGCTTCTCGAGCTTCAGGAGCGCTTCAAGCTGACCTACCTCTTCATCTCGCACGACCTGCGCGTCGTGGAGCATATGAGCGACCGGGTGGCGGTCATGTACCTGGGGAAGATAGTTGAACTTGCGGGGCGGGAAACGCTATACAAACAGCCATCGCACCCTTATACTCAGGCCCTGCTTTCGGCCATCCCCCTTCCGAATCCTGGCCGGAAGAAGGAGAGAATTATCCTGCAGGGGGACGTGCCAAGCCCCATCAATCCTCCACCAGGCTGCGCGTTTCATACGCGCTGCCAGTACGTGCAAGCGCGTTGCCGGGAATATTCACCAGCCCTTCGTGAGGTCTTCCCAGGTCATTTCGCGTCTTGTCATTTTGCACCGGACGTGGGCGGTGAAAGCTCGGGCAGTTGAGTTCGATTTTTCCCCCGCGATCCGGCGCTCTTCGCACGACGGC
This sequence comes from uncultured bacterium, assembly GCA_965371325.1. Lineage (GTDB taxonomy): Bacteria > JAUYMQ01 > JAUYMQ01 > JAUYMQ01 > JAUYMQ01 > CBDUXZ01. The sequence continues at coordinate 583 of CBDUXZ010000274.1, forward strand.
CCGCCGGCGCACGGAGGGGTGGCGCCAAAGAACAGCTGTTCAGGAGAAGTGCACAAACTCGCTATCGGGATAGCCGGCTCTTCAAATCCGGTTTTTGAAGCGGCGGGACATCTCGCACTCGACCAAGGATGCATTCCATCGCTAAGGAGGCTGTGTAATGACCAAGACCGAATTGATCGAGTCAATTTCTGACGCCAGCGGGCTTGACAAGAAGAGCAGCAAGGCGGCGCTGGAAGGGCTTACTCAGGTGATTGAATCCACCATAAAAAAAGGGGGCGACGTTCCGCTGACCGGCTTGGGGAAGTTCCGGGTGGCCAGGCGAAAGGCGCGGATGGGGCGAAATCCGGCCACCGGTGAGCCGATCAAGATTCCGGCGAAGACTGTCGTCAAATTCTCGGTTGCGAAGAACCTGAAGGATCTGGTTCACAAGAAGAGGTAATGACTTTTCGGATCGATCGGCGAGGGTCCGATATGCCGCTTGATATGAATCTGTCGGGTGGCAGATAGGTAAGGTGACGGCCGCCTCCGCGTGCGGGGGCGGCCGCGCTTGTCCGGGGCCAGTCACGCTGGACCCCGGGCGGTTCGTTGATGGCGCTTGCATGGAGATGGAATTTGTCTCCGGCGCGCGGTTCTTCGATGATTGAGCAGGTCGTGGAGTGGACGATAATCGGGCCTTCGTATTCTCTTGACGCGGGCGGCCTGTTTGAGAATTCTTGGTTACAATAGCGCCGTGGCTGGAGCGGAAGTCGGAAGAGGGAGGGTATGGCGGGCAGGTTGCAGTTGGAGCAGGAACAGGTGTGGTCGTCTCAAAACGATGATCTGAGTCTGGCGATGTGGGCGTTGGCCGAAGAGCTGGACACCGAGAGACTGGATCGCGAAGGATTTTTGGAAGGATTAAGGGATGTTCTCCGGCTTTTGGAGGCGGAGTTCAGCGCCGAACGCGTCGCCCGCGTAGATGCCTTCGCCGTCGATCTTATTTCAAACATTCATCTTCTTCCCTTCGACACGACAACGCTGGTTCCCCTCCTCGAGCAAGTCTCGTCTCTGGAAAACGTGATTGGCCCGGAAACGGACGCTGAACAGATCAATAGTAAGATCGACGATTTCCTGAGGGAAGTGGACATGCTGATGATGGAGGAAGATTAAGCAACTTCCATTGTCCCGAACGGAAACGGCGCCCGATGGGCGCCGTTATGCTTTTGGGATGCGGCCGGCTAGCACTGGGAGAAGCCGTCGGGGCGATCATCGCTCGTCACGTAGACGCATCCGCCATTCTCGCCGAAATGGAGAAGAGCCTCGGAGAAGCGGATCTCATCATCGCTCATGCCGTAGAGATCCTTCAGAACCGTTCGCTCAAAATCGGATAGTGCGTGGGGAGGAGCGCTGCCCTCGGGAGAGGAATCGGTTTGTGAACAGTGAAGCTCACGGGGCGTAGCGCCTGTTTTCGATCAGCGCGCTCGCGCCGGGAAAGCAGGAAGGCGGATAGGGCCAGCGCAAGCAGGAAGAACGCTGCGAGATAACCCACGATCATGCGGGGAAGCTCCATGCACCGGGATGAAGGCACGCGAGCGTAGAGCGACTGTACTGGTGCTCGCCGAGGAGGATCGACATTCACCTCTCCCCAGAGATATCCCCCCGGAGAAGAGAGGGGCTCCTTGAATTTCTCATCTGTCAGCCCTGCAGGCGCAGGCTTCACCCCCGATGCTAATCGACCCGTTCGGGAACCCGGTGTGGGCGTCGAGGGTCTCCGTCCTGGTCCAGATCGGGGTGGCGTCACCCCGAAATATCCTTCTCAAGTGGAAAAACTTTACCCAGTTTGTGAAAAGTTTTTCCGTTAAAGCATCTTTGTCGAAGCCCCTCGAATGGTGTCCCGGTACAAATTCGGGGGGTTAGCCCCCCCAGGCGCAAGGAGCCCTTGTGCGCACGAATCTTGCATGGGATGGACGATGACTATCACTTCCCAAACACGGACCCAAGGAACTCGAAAGGCCCACGGAAGGCATTCCTCCCTCTGGAGGGGGGGAATTGTCGGCGCACGGCCGCGAGGTTCTCCCGAGGGGACAGCGTGAGTGGGCCATCCAGGGGGCACGGCCGATGCTCGGCGGGTGCCTCTGCTGAGGAGATCCGAAATGAAACGTTTGATTGCCATTTCTCTCGCCTTCACGTTGCTCGGCGCGTCTCAGACTGCCATGGCTGAGGGCAACATCGACGTCATGACGCAGAACCAGTATCTCGGCGCGGACCTGACGCCCGTACTCGCTGCGGGGTCCATCCCCGCATTCATTGCGGCCGCGACAGCGGCTCTCACCCAGGTCGGCGCCAACGACTTCCCGTCGCGGGCCGACGCCTTGGCCAAGCTGATCGCCGGCAGGCTGCCGGCGCTGGTCGGTTTGCAGGAGGTCTTCAACTTCGAGGTCGATCCCGATGGCGCTGCCGGTCCGGCGCCGTTCCTGAACATCGGGCCGCCCTTCGTGGATCATCTCACCGAGACGTTGAGTGCGTTGGCCGCGCTCGGTGAGACTTATGTGCCAGTGGCAACGGTGAAGAACCTGGACATCACCCTCGCCGGATTTCCACTGCCGGGTTTCCCGGGGCTGGTGGATATCCGAGTCACAGACCGCGACGTGATCCTCGCGCGCGCTGACATTGCCGGAGGCGCGGTGCCGGTCACCTTCCCGTGCGCGAAACCGTCCGTTGATGGGTGCAACTACAGTGCGATCGTCTCGGCGCCCAGCCCCGTTGGGTTCATCGACATCGAGAGAGGCTTCGTCGGCGTGGACGTCACCATCGACGGCAAGGACTACCGCTTCGTCAACACCCACCTGGAAGTCCGGTTCCCCGATGGCACTGCGGCCTCGCAGGCTGTTCAGGTCTTCCAGGCGCTCCAGCTTGTCGCGACGCTGGGCCCAACGACACCGCCGGGGCGAGAGCTCATCGTGGTGGGCGACATCAACTCGTCGCCGGATGATCCCAGCGTCTTCTTCGGCCCCGGCACCGACACCCCGTACCTCCAGCTCATCGCGGCAGGCTATACGGACGCCTGGGATCTCCGACCGGGTGACGAGCCGGGCTTCAGCTGCTGCCA
>CBDUXZ010000275.1:0-3659 GCA_965371325.1 uncultured bacterium
AAGAAAGGCTCGAGCGAGGTGCGCTGCCGCTCGAAGACGTTTTGACTTACGGGGCGCAGATCGCCGGCGCTCTGGATCGCGCGCATCGGGAAGGCATCGTCCATCGCGACTTGAAGCCTGGGAACATATTCGTGACGCCGTCAGGGGCCAAGTTGTTGGACTTCGGCCTGGCGAAACAACGAGCGGGCGACGCACCGGACGTCTCCAACCTCTCCGCGCTTCCGACCGAGCAACGCTCGCTCACACAAGCCGGCGCTGTGCTCGGAACCTTTCAATACATGTCCCCCGAGCAGCTCGCGGGCAACGATGCGGACGCACGGTCGGACATCTTCGCGCTGGGAGCGGTCCTCTACGAGATGACCACGGGAAAAAAAGCCTTCGAAGCACCAAGCCAGGCGCACCTGATTACCGCCATCATGAGCCAGGCGCCTCCCACGATGAGCTCGGTCGGTTCCAAGGTTCCAGCGGCGCTCGAACGATGCGTCGCGAAATGCCTCGCCAAGGATCCCGATGCGCGTTGGCATTCAGCGCACGATTTGGGGGACGAGCTCGAGTGGATCGCGGCCGGTGACACCGAGGAAGTGACGCCAACGGCGAAAAAAGCTCGTGGCTCCGGCCGTCTGCTATGGGCCGCTTCGAGCATCGTTCTCGGCGCTGTGCTCGCAACCATCGTGGCCGGTAGCCGGACTCCGACACTACCTCGACACACGACGCGGTTTTCTCTCGATCTTCCCGGGATTCTCGAGCTTATGGTAGACGGTTTGGCTCTCTCGCCGGATGGAGGCGATCTCGTTTACGTCGGCAGCAATGGTGGCGCGAATCAGCTCTACCGTCGTCCGATGGGCGCTCGCGAAGCGACTCCATGAACTTCTCGAGGCCTCGGCGCTGCGTCTCGTAGGCGTTGAATTCGATAAGCCCCTTCTCCTCGCTGACGAGCGCCTCGAAGAGGCTCAGTCCGTGGGGCGCCCTGGGCTGGGCAAGAAAGACGAGCCGCGCGCCCTGACCGTCAATTCCCGTCACATAGGCCTCCGCCGTGACAGGCTCGGGGGGTTTGTAGACGGGGGCTCCCTGCTGGGGAAGCTCAACCTTGATACCGTGCTGGCGCAATCGCTGAAGTGAGCGGCGCAGCGATTTTCCGAGCTTCTTATCCTGGGTTTGTGAGAGAAGATCGACAAGAAAATCGGCAACCGACTGCGACGAGATCTCCGAGACCGCCTCCGCAACCGGAGCGGCGAGCGATGGGTCTCGCAGAGCGAGGGCGTGCGCCACCGGAACAATTGCCTCACCGGCGGACCGGACCAGTGCGTGGAGCGCTGCCCACCGGAGCGGCTCTGCCATGGCGAGAAGACGCGCGCTCTCGGCTTCCGCATCCACGGTCACGCCGCCTCGGAGCTCTTCGGACAGTTTCTCGACGGCCCTTTGCACATCGGGCGCCTCGCCGATCCACTCAGGCGCGGACTCCGCAAGCTCCGCCAATCCCGCCAGAGCCGTCAGAAGCCCGAGTTCCGCCCGCGCACCCGCCTTCGCAATCAGCCGCTCGGCCATCATGGGAGAGCGGAGCTTTTGCGCGAGGCGGATGATCGCCTGCCTTGTCTCGCTCTCGGCTCGATCGAACACACGGGCGCTCACGGTCGCTAGCTCTTCCTCCGTCAGCCCTTCCGTTCCCGTGACGCTCTCATCGGAGATAAGCTTCGCGAGCTTCTCCTCGGCGACACGCCGTCGGCCCGGCTGCGCTTCCTTCTCACGCACTTTCTTCAATGTCTGCTTTCCTTTATGTCGTCTGGTCCATAAGCCATTTGAGATAGGGCTTCGCCCCGCCCGAAATCGGCAGCGCGAGCACCTCGGGAGTGTCGTAGGGGTGCAGGGCCAAAAGACGCCGTGAAAGCTTTGCCAGGAGCGATGCCCGCGTTTTTATGAGGCACAGCACCTCGGCGTCGCTCTCGACTTTCCCTTTCCATCGGTAGATCGATTTGACGCCGGGCACGATGTTGACACAGGCCGCAAGACGCTCCTCGACGAGCGTACTCGCGATGCGCTCCGCAGTCGCGCGATCAGGCGCCGTTGAAAGAACCAGCAGCGCGTTCGCACGTTTATCAGAAGCGGAACGTCCCAGCGCCTTCGCGCTTTTTCGCTTTCCCCTGATTGCCCTGCTCGCCACGCCCCCTCCCCGTACCCTTCCCGATGATGCCCTCTACACCCGCGCGTGCGGATCGAACAACTTCTTGTGCTCATCCAGCGCGTAACGATCCGTCATGCCAGCAACATAGTCCGCGACAACCCGATGGACCTCTTCCCCCCCGGTTATGCGAACCATGAAGCTCGACGGCATCTGCTCCGGCTGGGCGTTGTAGGTCCGGAAAAGATCTTCGACTATTCGCTCCGCCTTGATTCCCATGCGAATAACCCGCGTGTGGCGATAGAGATTGTCGTAAAGAAAGACTTTCATCTCCGTTTTCTTCTCTTCGATCTCTTCCGAGAAGCCCACAAACCGTTTTCCGGATCTCTTCACGTCATCCGGGGCGCGAATTCCGTGCGCCTCCAGTCGCGCTTCCGTCGTGTGAATCGCATCCGTCACGAGAAGATCAATGAGCCCGCGAACGGTCCCCAAAATCACCAACCGCTCATTCGCCCCCGTTATCTTCTTCTTCGTCGCCGCGAATGTCTCCCGCCAGAGCGCGACCTGATCGAGAGTGCCGGGATCGAGCAGGCCGCTCACAATGCCGTCGTCGATATCGTGGTTGTTGTAGGCGATCTCGTCCGACATATCGCCCAGCTGCGCCTCGAGGGAGGGCTGAAAGAAGGTTTCGCCCCCGGGCGCGTCGTAGCTGGTGCGGTGTTTCTGAATTCCTTCGAGTGTCTCGAGCGTCAGATTGAGCCCTTTGAAGCCGGGGTAACGATCTTCCAGCACCTCCACGATCCGAAGGCTCTGCTCGTTGTGCTCGAACCCGCCGTGATCCTTCATGAGCGCCGCGAGGCCCCGCTCGCCCGAATGCCCGAAGGGCGTGTGGCCGAGATCGTGCGCGAGCACGATGGCCTCGGCGAGATCTTCGTTCAGGCGAAGCGCGCGTGCCATGGTGCGGGCGATTTGCGATCCCTCCATCGTGTGCGTAAGCCGCGTCCGGAAATGATCTCCTTCGTGGTTCACGAAAACCTGGGTTTTGTACTCGAGACGGCGGAAGGCGGTGCAATGGATCACCCGATCCCGATCGCGCTGGTAGGACATGCGTAGGGGATGCTCCGCTTCGGCATGACGGCGCCCGCGCGACTCGCCGCTCTTCTGCGCATAGGGGGCGAGCCTCTCGGCTTCCATCTTCTCGAAATATTCCCTGGCAAGCATTTCCGTTTTCCTACCCCTCTTCCCCGGTCGGTGCAAAACTCTTCTTCTCGAACTTGCCCGCAAGCTGACGGAACCGGTCCGGAACCCGCGTGGTCGCCCCCGTCCGCCGGTCGAGCACCACGTAAACGGCCTGCCCCTGCGTCAGGAGCAGCCCGTTGTCGCCGTTGAACATCTCGAACCCGAACACGATGCTCGCGTTTCCGATGCGCGAGACGCCCGTGTAGATCTCCACGGGGTCATCAAAGGCAGCGGGGGCCTTGTAATCGATCTCGAAGCGGGCGAGAACAAACTCCAGATTCTCCCCCACCACCTCCTGGTATGC
>CBDUXZ010000276.1:0-3643 GCA_965371325.1 uncultured bacterium
CCCCGAGCGGCAGACCTTCCATTGCTTCGGTTGCGGCGTCGGCGGAAACGTCTTCACGTTTCTCATGCGTATTGAAGGGCAGAGCTTCCCGGAAGTGGTGGAGCGACTGGCGCAGGAAAGGGGAATTGAGCTTCCCCGGCGGACCGTAACGCCGGCGGAGGCGCGGGCGCGGAGTGAACGGGAGCGGCTAATCGAGATCACCGCCGCGGCTGGCGAGTTCTTCGAAGCGGAGCTTGGCAAAAGCAAAAGCGCGAAAGAGTATCTTGCCGGGCGCGGTGTGGGCGACGAGATCATCGCGCGCTACCAGGTCGGTTACGCGCCCGACAACTGGACGGCCCTGGCCGACCACCTGGCACGAAAAGGCTTCCCCCCGGAGCTTGGAGTGAAGGCGGGGCTGCTCATTGCCCGGCGCGCCTCCGGCCATTATGACCGCTTCCGCCACCGGGTCGTGTTTCCAATTCAAAATCTTAACGGACACACGGTGGGTTTTGGGGGACGCGCCCTCGGCGGCGCGAAGACGACGGGCGATGAAGTCAAATACCTGAACACTCCCGAAACGCCGCTGTACGACAAGGGGCGCGCCCTTTTTGGAATTCTCCAGGCGCGGGAGTCTGTGCGGCGTGAACGCCGGGTGATCGTGGTGGAAGGTTACTTTGACGTCATCCTTCTGGCCGTCTCCGGCATCGAAAATGTCGCTGCCCCCTGCGGGACGGCGCTTACGAGTGGGCAGGTCCGCGTGCTCCGGCGCTTCGCGGAGGACATCGTTGTTGTGTTCGATTCCGACGACGCCGGCCGGCGCGCAACCGAACGGGCGATGCATCTTTTCCTCGACGAGGGTGTACAGGGGTTCGGAGTCGCTCTCCCGGAGGGACTGGACCCGGACGATTTCGTGCGCCGCGACGGACCCGACGCCCTTCGCCAGCAGATCCGGCTGTCCCGCCCGTTGCTCGAGGACTGGGTCGTGAGGCAGACCGAAGGCGTTCGCTCCTTTGCCGAGCGGGGTCGTCGCGCCGCTGTCATAGGCGCGGTCATTAGCAAGATCAAGAACCCGATTGAACAGGATCTCTATCTGAAGCTCTCCTCGGAAAGGCTCCGCATAGAAGAGCGGCTCATGCGGGAAAACCTGAAGGACGGAACCGGAGTCCGTGCCGCCGGCCCGAAGCCGGAGGAGCCGGCCGCCTCGGCGGAAGCCGCCCTGGTCGGCCACGAACCCACGCTGGCAAAAATCGCGCGAGCAGAAGAGGAGCTTCTGGCCTACATTTTCAGAGCTCCGGAGCTTCTGGGCGATCCGGCCGTGGGGGAGGCGCTGGCGAACTTCCTCTCGCCGGCCACCGCCGCCGTGGCGAGAGTCGTTCTGGATGCGGGCGTGGCCGAGCCGGCGCATCTGGTTGATCGCGCGGAGACGCCCGAGGTCGGATCTCTCGTCAGCCGCCTTGCAAGTCTCGAAGCGCCGATGGATGACCGGCGGCCCATCGAACTGTTCAGGGCGGGCGTCTGGCAGCTGGGCCGCATGCGTGTGGAGCGTGAAATTCGCGCTCTCTCTGATGAGATGAAGGAGCAGGAACGGCAGGGGGAGCTGGGCCCCGAGCTGCTTCGGCGCAAGGTCGCGCTCACGCGGGAACTGGAGAAATACAAAGGGATGAGCGTGGAACCCACGCCGCCCGGGAGCACGTGATGCCAAGAAAGAAGAACAGCCGCGAGGTAAGGGACCTCATCGACCTTGGCAGGGAGAAGGGTTTCCTGACATACGACGATGTGAACAACGCGCTTCCCGCGGAGGTGGTATCTCCGGATCAGATGGACGATCTGATGATGAAGTTCGGGGAGATGGATATCGAGATCGTCGATGGTGTGTCGAAGACCGACATTGCCGGTGGCCAGGACCCAGAGGCGAGGGGGAAAATATCGTCGCGCCGGGAACGCGATGCCTATGAGAGCGTCGTTGGCACTTCGAACGACCCCGTGCGTGTTTATCTGAGAGAGATGGGAGCGGTCTCGCTGCTCACGCGCGAGGGTGAAGTCGAGATTGCGAAGCGCATCGAGGCGGGGCAGGAGGAACTGCTCCGCGCCGTGCTCACTTCACCTGTGGCGGTAGAGGATATCCTGTCCCTCGGCGAGGCCATTCAGAACAAAGAAGTGCGCGTTCGCGACGTTGTCAAGAATCTCGACATAGATAATATGGATGCCGATGAGGAGAGGCGGCGGCGAGAGATTCTCAGGGCGCTCAAGAAGATCCGCCAAATGCTGGCCGGTCTTCTGCGGTACAAGCGGGCGCTCAACAACCGGCGAACGACCGAGGCGACAAAGCGTAAGCTCCGATCTACCCTCCGCGATCGTCACGGTGAAATTGCCAAAGTGCTTCTTCATCTCAAGCTCAACGACGGGCGTATCGGACAACTGGTTCAACGCCTCGAGGATCTGGTCGGGCTTCACGATGTCCACGAATCCAGGGTTCGCGACTGTTACAACCGCATTCAGGTTCCCGACGACGAATTCGCACTGCTCCTGAAACGGCTGAAGCGGGGGGGCGCGGAGGCGCGAAAGGTCTCGCGTAAGCTCGGACTCAAGGAAGAGGTAATCTGGCGGATTGCCGAGATCCTGCGCGAAGAGCGCAAGGCCATGCGGCGTATCGAGAGGGAAAGCGATAGTGCAATCGGCGATGTACGCAAGACACTCCGCCTGATCAAGGAGGCCGACGAGCGTACGGGGCGGGCAAAGAGCGAGCTGATCGAGGCGAACTTGCGGCTCGTGGTGAGTATCGCCAAGAAGTACACGAACCGCGGACTCCAGTTCCTCGATCTCATCCAGGAGGGGAACATCGGCCTCATGAAGGGTGTGGACAAGTTCGAGTATCAGCGGGGCTACAAGTTTTCCACCTACGCCACCTGGTGGATCCGTCAGGCCATCACGCGCGCCATCGCGGATCAGGCGCGAACGATTCGAATTCCCGTCCATATGATCGAGACGATTAACAAGCTCATTCGCGCCAGCCGCTACCTCGTGCAGAAGAACGGGCGCGAGCCATCGCCCGAGGAGATTGCCGAGCAGATGGAGCTGCCCCTCGAGAAGGTTCGCACCGTGCTCAAGATTGCGAAGGAGCCCATCAGCCTCGAAACGCCCATCGGTGAGGAGGAGGACAGCCACCTCGGCGACTTCATCGAGGACAAGGGGATGGTGAGCCCCAGCGAGGCCGTCGTGAACATGAGCCTCTCAGAACAGACGAGGAAGGTGCTCGCGACGCTCACGCCCCGAGAGGAAAAGGTTCTCAAGATGCGTTTCGGGATCGGAGAGAACTCGAGCATGACGCTCGAGGAGATTGGACAGATCGATGACGCGGAACTGGACGAAGAGGGAGTAGAGGAGGAGTTGGCCCGCCTCTCAAAGATCCGGAGCTCATCGAAGGTCAAGTCTTCGAGGCCGCGTCCGAACAGATAGGAGCGCCCCCCGGTCGCGCCCTTGACGGCGCATGGGGCAGTTGATTATAAAGATGTGCTCCCGGCCCCCCGGCAGGGCTTGAAACAGTCATGAACGCGGCGGGTCGTGCGCGGAAATCAGTTCGAGATACTATTCCCCGGTAGCTCAGTTGGCAGAGCGGGTGGCTGTTAACCACTAGGTCGGCGGTTCGAGTCCGTCCCGGGGAGCC
>CBDUXZ010000277.1:0-3637 GCA_965371325.1 uncultured bacterium
TAGGCTTCCGCTTCGCCGCGAACCACCCATCGCGCATCGATCGTGCCGCCGCCACGAATGTACAGGCGCACGAGGGCCACCGACTCTCCCTCCTGGTCGAGGGCTTTTGCCAAGGGCGTAGCGATCCCCGCAAGCCGATGACGCCCCTTTACGGGCTGCACGTTGTAGGGGGTGCCGCCCGCATCGGGGGAAAAGGGCGCGAGATCGACCGTTCCCTCCCCCGTCCCGAGGAACGCGTAGTTCGACCCGCTGTAACGCGCTTCTCCCGTGTTTATGACCCAGCGTGGCGTGTCGCGCCTGGGTCTGCAGGGGGGATCGTAGGCCCGAAGCGCCGGCGGAAGAGACCACCCCTGCGCCTGCAGAACCCAGTTCGCGGGCCCCGCGCTCTTCGCGCACGCCGGGAGTGACAAAAGTAGCGCCGCCAGGGACGCGTAGACGGCGCCGCGAAGCACGCTAAGATTACTCGCTCGTAATTTCATTGATTGCTACCGAGCTTTCGATTTGGCAATGCCGAAACCAAGATTTCGCCATGTTCTTGCCGGAGGAGCGATTTTGCTGGCGCTACTGGGACTTCCCGCCGAAAGCCCGTCTTCCGATCCCGCAAAACCGCACCATGGGGGGGAGGGACGCTTTCGCAATCCGCATCTGACCACCCGGTCACGGATAAGCTCGTTTTTCAAATGGCAATTAGGATTCGGGGCCAGGGACGCCGTGCTCGAAATACCCGGCGACTTCGCCTTTCCCAATCCCATGGAGGTGGCCCATAACCCTGGACCGACCGTGACGTGGGTGAACCACTCGACCTTCATCGCGAGCGCCGAGGGGGTGAATGTCCTTACCGATCCGATCTGGAGCGACCGCTGCAGTCCGATCCAGTGGATGGGACCGCGACGCCGCCACCCACCCGGCATACCTTTCGACGATCTCCCCCGCATCGATCACGTGGTAGTTAGCCACAGCCACTACGATCACCTCGATCTCGACACGGTGAAGGCCATCGGGAACGGCCCCACCTGGTGGGTGCCCCTCGGCCTTGCCGCGTGGTTCGAGGAGCAGGGGATCACGAACCTCGTGGAACTCGACTGGTGGGGCACGCGCAAGATTGAAAACTCAGGCGGGCCTGCTCTGCAAATCACGTCCGTGCCGGTCCAGCACTTCTCGGGACGCACCCCCTTCGATCGCAACACCACGTTGTGGACCGGCTGGGTGGTCCGGATCGGCGAGCGGCAATTCTACTTCGCGGGGGACACCGGATACAACGAACATGACTTCCGGGAAGCAAGGGAGCGCCTTGGCCCGATGGACCTGTCCCTCATCCCCATCGGGGCCTACAATCCCCGCTGGTTCATGAAGAGTATGCACGTAAATCCAGCCGAGGCTGCGCAAATCCACATTGATCTGCAATCACGGCTCTCCATCGGGATGCACTGGAAAACCTTCCGCCTCACCGATGAAGCTCCCAAGGAACCGCCCTACGCGCTCTACCTCGCCCTCCAGGAACACGGTATCTCCACCGAGGCCTTCCGCGTCCTCCAGCCCGGCCAGCGCATCGCCTGGTAAAGGGGTGGCATAGTAAAAGGGGACGTTGCCCTTTGGTAAAAGGGGACGTTGCCCTTTTACCACAAGTCCCCGGAATGCTTACGAATCGTGTAAAAGGGCAACGTCCCCTTTTACCCTTAACTGGATTCGAGCCAGTCGAGGATCCGGTCGTTCTCGCTGCGGGGATACGCGTGGGAGAGGTCGGGCAGCTCGCGCCAGACGTGATCGATCTTGCGCTCGGCGAGCACCTTCGCCGCCATACGCGCCTGTTCGATGGGGAAGAGCCAGTCCTTGGCGCCGTGAACCAGGTAGACGGGAAGGTTTTTGCCCTGCTCGAGGGCGCCCTGCGTGAGAACAGCCGGGTGCAATACGCCGCAGAGCGGCGCAAGCGCCGTGAAGACGTCGGAATGGGCCAAGCCGAAGATGAAGGTGAAAGTTCCGCCGTCGCTCATCCCCGTCAGGAGAACGCGCGAACGATCGACGTTGTATCGCGCCGCCATGTCGTTCACCACACCGATCACGCCCGCGTCATCATCGGGCGACCAGGTTGAACCCATCGATGAGGGCGCCGCGAGAAGATAACCGCGGCTCTTCGCTTCCCGCAGCCACGTCCAGACGAAGTGCTGCCCCTGACCGTTCCCGCCGTGAAGGGCAACGATGAGAGGCCACGCCTGCGTCTCGATGTAATACTCCGGCACATACAGCGAACGCGCGCCGAGCCCCGGCGCGTCCGCCTCGTGCAGAAGCCCCAGCCCCGAGCTGTCAGAGATATCCGGGTCGAGGGCGATCTTCCGCTCCAAAACTTCCGGGCTGAGAAAGAAATGCGACACCCCGGGCAGGCGCTTTCGCAACGGGTACAGATGATTGAGCGCCTCGTGGGAGAGTCTGAAGCTCTCGAGAACGAGCATTGGATTGGGACGGCCGGGGGATCCGCAGAAGGCCTCGCAGGACGCCTCGAGGTGCCGCAGAACCGCGGTCATGGCCTCGTGTAAATCCTCGGCGCCCGGCAAAGGCCCCACGCGCTCGAGATCCCCGAGACGCCCCTCGATGGCTTCCGTGTGCTCACGATCGAACCGGTCGCGAATAAAGGGGAACGATTCGGGCGAGATATGCTCCTGCGCCATCTCCATCTCGCTCAAATAAAAGAGGGCGGCCTCGATCGCTTTCCTGAGCGCAAATTCGCGCTCATCCATCTGTCGTGGCGAAGTGCTCATGGCCATCCCGGCGAAGGCGGTTTCCTCATCACAAGCGCATCATCCGAAAGGTAGCCCGCATCGTGGGTCTTCCGGAAGCAAACGGGACGGAAGTGCATGCGGGTGAGCACTTCGTAAGCGAAGACAGATACGTTGCTTATCCGAATGGGCGCTGGAAGAGTTTTCTGCATCGTGAGAAGGACGAAACAGAAATCAGACGTCCGGCAGCTTTTTCGGCGGCTGCCACTTCGGGGTGCGCTTGAGCACGTCGCTCGGCACCTCGATCTCCATCCGGAGCAAATTCGACCCGTAGGACTTCCCCAGAGGATCGCTTCGCAGCGACGCCGCAGCGCCGCCGCCCAGAGCGGCGTGGGCGACAAAGTTCAGCGCGCGAACGTTCGGAGCCTCGTAGCGATCCACACGCCCCCTTACGAAGCTGCGAAAATGTGACTTTACGCGCTTGGCGGTCACCTCGCGGCGGAAGACCTCGTACATCTCCTCGGTGGGAGCGAAAAGCGCGATGTTCGCGATGTTGCCCTTGTCGCCACTGCGCGCCTGCGCGATCCACCGGAGCTGTATGCGCTCCTGGGTGGCCGAGCGGGCCGCGGTATCCGCGGGCCGCCCCGCGCTGTTTCTCTTCGTGGCGATCACCCGCTTCGCGCCTGTACGCTTCACCGCCGTCTTCCGCCTGGCAGCGACCTTTTTCTTCGTCGCGGCTCGGGCAGCCGGCTTTCGCTTCGCGCCCCCTTTCGCCGCCTTCGCACGGGCGGAGCTCCCTCGCCGCTTCGGCCCGCCGGCGGCCTTTTTCTTCGGCTTTCCCTTTTTCTTCGGACTACCCAGGCTGTTCCACCACGCGGCCATTACTTGACCTCCTTCACCTGCACACGAACATGCGGAAGCACATC
>CBDUXZ010000278.1:0-3623 GCA_965371325.1 uncultured bacterium
CGTCGCTCGTCATGACGAAGTTCATGTCGACTTCGGCCTTGCTGTCCTCTTCGTAGTTCAGATCGAGCCGCAACTCTCCGTCAACAATGCCGACGCTGACGGCGGCCACGAGCTGCGTGAGAGGGTTGGTCTCGATGGCCTTCGATTGGACAAGCTTCTCGAGGGCATCCGAGAGCGCAACGCAGGCCCCCGTGATGGAAGCGGTCCGGGTCCCTCCGTCGGCTTCGATCACGTCGCAATCGACCCACACCGCGCGCTCACCCAGCGCCCCCAGGTTTGTGACACAGCGCAGCGACCGCCCGATAAGGCGCTGGATCTCCTGGGTGCGCCCCCCCACCTTGCCGCGCGCCGCTTCACGCTGGGTCCGATCGCTCGTGGCCCCCGGGAGCATGCTGTACTCTGCCGTGACCCATCCCCGCCCCCGATTGCGCATCCAGGACGGCACGGTCTCCTCGATGTTCGCAGTACAGATGACGCGGGTGCCCCCCATCTCGATCAGAACGGACCCGTCGGAGCTGCGAATGAACCCCCGTTCGAACCTTACTTCTCTCAACGACGCTGGCCCTCTACCGTCTGGTCTCACGATTTTATGACCCCCCCCCATCGCCGGCGTGCGGCTTGTTTTTCGAAATGATGCCGTGCTTGAGATCCAGCTCGAAGCGAAACGCCTCGATGGCGTCGGTGACGGCTTCGGCGATCCGCGCCTGATTTTCCGGTGTCGCGATACTATGGGCCTCCGCCGCGTTTGTCATGAATCCGATCTCCAGGAGAACCGCGGGCATTTCGATACCGGCGAGCACCCAGAAGGGAGCCTGCTTGACACCGCGGTTCCTCGAGGCCAGGACCGCCCCCAGATGTTCCTGCACAAGCGCGGCGAACCGGGCGCTCTCCTCCATGGACTCGGCCTGGATGAGATCCTGTAGGGTTTGCTGAAGAAAGCCGACGACGGGCGAACCGGCAGGCGCTCCCACCGGCCCCGCCGCGTTTTCGAACTCCGCCAGCCTGCCTGCCTCGGCGTCACTCGCGGTCGCGCTCAGGATGAATGTCTCGTAGCCACGCGCAGAGGAAGAGGGTGATGCGTTTGCATGAAGACTTATGAAGAGATCACCCTCCTCCCGGGTCGCCAGGGCGCTGCGCTCCGGAAGAGAGACCGCCTCGTCGCCGTGGCGGGTAAGGACAACACGGCAGCCTACTTCCCGTCTTAGCCGCTCGGAAAGACGTTGCGCGAGGGCGAGAGTGACGTCTTTCTCGACAAGCCCGGAGGGGCTCTCCGCGCCCAGATCGTCTCCGCCGTGCCCCGGATCGATGATGACGGTTTTCAGCACCGTCCCCCCGGGCAAACGCTCGGCAGTGGGAGGCGCGTTTTTGATGAAGGCCGCGCGCAGCGGGCCGATGAACTCTTCGGGCACCAGCAGGATATCGGCCGATCGCACAGGCGCCCTTGCGAGCTTGAGCTTCCGCCCGCCGTACTCAATCGTACGGTTTCCCGCGCGCAGTTTGATCCGCATCCGCCCCACGCGGGCCACCAGATCCCCCCGTTTCGGAGACCACTCCGCCTCCACGCCAAGAGCGGCGAGGAGTTCCAGCGACGAGACGTAGACCGCGTCTCCGAGCAGCACCGCGGCGAGCCTGACCGTCTGGCGGCCCGGGACGCGCACCTCCACCCACTCGGGCTTTTCGGCCCGATCCGCAGCCAACCCGAGAGAGGGAATCCAGAACGCCCCCATGAGGATCCCGAGCATCACCGCACAGGCCGCGGAGCGTCGGTAAGAGACGTTGTCATTTAGACCGCGCGTTCCGGCTTCTCTCATCAAAGCCGCCTCAAACATTTCAGGGATGACCGTTCCCCGATTGCTTTTCGCGCGCCGGCACAGCGTGGATGCGTCTTCCCGGCGCTCCCAGGATACCTTTATCGGCAGTCCGGAAACGGATGCTTAGAGGTGCAGAATGCGCCGATCTCAGCCAAGAGACCGCACCATGTCCAGCACCTCCTCGGCGGTTCGCTTCTCATGAAGCTGCTCCTCGACGTGCGCGTGGCGGAGAACCCCTTCCTTGTCCACCACAAAAATCGCGCGGCCGGAGATCCCCTTCTCGGGAAGGTAGACGCCGTACATCTGCGCCACTTCCCCCTTCATGTCGGCCAGGAGGGGAACCTCCAGACCGCCGAGTTGCTCCCGCCAGGCCGTGTGCGCAAAGACACTGTCGCGGCTGATCCCGAGCACGACCGTGTCGGCCTGTTCGAACTTATCGAGGTGGTTGTTGTAATCGGGGATCTGCACCGAGCAGACGGGACTGAAATCGAGCGGGTAGAACGCGATCACGACATTCTTCTTCCCCTTGAACTCGGAAAGCGTGATCTCGCGACCCTCCGTGCTCGCGAGCTTGAAATCGGGGGCTGCTTCGCCGACAGACGGCATCTCTTTTCCTCCGTTTCACGTGGCGGCCCCATGGCTTCGGGGCCGCTCCGACAGGATGTTGATCTTCAGATGGATTATGAACGTCGCGAAGGTATGGGCACCCTCGGAGCGTGTCAAGCCGGGATCGGCGTGACGGCCGGCCGGCTCAGGCCCCCTTCCGCCGTCCTCGCCGGACCATGAGATATACCAGTGCCGCGACGAGGGGAAGGGTCGCCCATCCGCCGAGGGCCGGAACGAGCTCCGGTTGAGGTGCCGAAAACGGGTCGGCGGGGTTCGAACCGGCGTCGATCTCGTCCTGATCGAAGAACGTGTCGAGATCCCGGTCGAGCCCCATGCGCTGCCCAAAGCCGGTGGGGACGGCCCAGAAGGTGAGCTCGCTGCCAGCGCCCGCCAGGTCCCTCAGCGCCGCGGCATCGATAGTCGACTCCAGAGCGCGATCGGGCTGGCAGGTCGCCTGGCTCGCACTCACCGCGGTGCAACGCCAGGTCCGTGGAACGCCGCCGGAGATCCCCTTCACGATGAGATCGATGTTCCCCGCGTTCAACGCCGCAAGGAGCGTTGCGAAGGTCGCGTCGGCGCCGTTGGTGCCGTCGAACGTGATCTGGTGCCCGACGATCGCGGCCTGGCCGGTGTCGAACTCCATCAGGAACTGCGCGGTGTTATTCAGGGCGGTCATGTTCCCGCCGAAGGTGAAGATGGGAAGATCAAGGAAGGTCACCAGCGAGTCTACCGAGCCATCGTCCACGAAACCAAACCCGTTCCGCGTGGTGGTGGGCACCGGTTCGAAGCGCGTCGGATTGAGCGAGAGGCCCGTCTTCTCGTACATGTTCCGGAGCTGCGGCACCACCATGGCCTGGCTGGTCTGATCCGCGAGAGAGTTGATGAACTTGCTGTTCGTCCCCGTCGGCAGGGTGTGGCAGTCCACGCAGTCGAAGAGATTGAGGTCCCGAAGGCCGGTCAGAAATTCCGTCTGCCCCGCAGAGCCGGCTGCAGTGAGCGTGTCGTCCGGATTTCGGTTGGGGTTCGGCGGGTAGCGAACCGTCATGATGAAGTCCGTGAAGGCCTGCATTTCGGCGGGCAGGAGCTCGGTGGACTTCCGCAAAAGACCCGGGATGGCGATGTTGAAGGCGTTGAAGTCCGCGCGGTCGCCGTGCCAGTGGAGCGGTTCCGTCCCCTCGAGCCCCCTGAGCGACTGGCTGAACCGTG
>CBDUXZ010000279.1:0-3617 GCA_965371325.1 uncultured bacterium
GGATCGGCGAGACGCTTCTCCAGAAGATTCGGCCCTACATCACGACGGGCGGATCGAAGAAAGCACGCTAGCGAAACCCCGGTCTCGCGCACCCGTTGCGGCCCCCTCCGGAAAGCCCGGAGGGGGCCGTTGTTTTTCTTCGGTCTGGAACCCCCATGTGCACTTCCTTGACGTCCCCGGATCCGCCCTCTAAGCTCTCCGAAGACCTCATATCCGTCAGGGTCCCGCGCGCCGGACAGAACGGCTAAAAGACGCGGGTGAAAAAGGGAAGGCCGTGAAAATCGGCCACGGTCCCGCCACTGTGACGGGCGAGAGGGGTGGGCGCGGCGGTTGGCGCGCGATCCCCGTGAGTCCTCGAGCAGTTCGAGCTCGCCCTCAGTCAGGAGACCTGCCCCGGCGGAATACCTGTCCACGCTCTTCGCGGAAAGAGTTGGGGAGTTGCCCTTGCTCCGAAAACGAAACGGCGCGGGGCTTTTTTGTGCCCAGCGCCGCGTCCTTGCCGTCCTTGCCGCGCTCCTCTGCTTCGGAAGCGCCGATACCCGCGCCCTCACGGACGATCTCGGGCGCCGGGTGCTTGCGCCGAAGCACCCTTCGCGCATTCTTTCTTATGCTCCGAACCTGACAGAGATCCTGTTCGCCATCGGCGCCTCCGACCGCGTCGTGGGGCGCACGCGGTTTTGCGACTGGCCGCCGGAAGCCGGTCGCGTTCCCTCCTTCGGCGGGATGCTCGACCCCGACTTCGAGAAGATTGCCGTCCTCCGCCCCGATCTGGTGCTTGCCACGACGGTCGGCGATCCCCGTGACAAGGTCGATGCGCTGGAGCGTCTCGGCTATCCGGTGTTCGTGACCTCTCCGCAGTCTGTCGAGGACGTCATCGGCGATATCGAGCAGATCGGGCGCGTCGTGAACGAGACGGCGGGCGCCGCCGGGGTCGTGGCGCAGATGCGGGCCGACCTCGCTCTGGTGCGCCGGCGCGTGGGGGGGCGGCCCGCGGTCCGGACGCTGGTTGTTATCTGGCAGGATCCCCTTCGCACCATCGGCCCCGGAACGTTCTTCGAGGATCTCGTCCGGAGGGCGGGGGGTGATCCCGTTCTGGGGGGCGGTGGCGCGAAGTACCCGCGGCTCAGCATGGAGGTCGTGCTGACCGAGGCGCCGGAACTCATTCTGATCGGGCGTCCCGGCGAACCAGGGCGCGGCGACGAGGAATTCTGGCGGCAGTTCCCCACCCTTCCGGCGGTGCGCGCGGGCCGCATTCTCTCGGTCGATATCGAAATCCTGAGCCGCCCCGGCCCACGCATTACCGAAGCGCTCCTCGCTCTGGCCCGCGCGATCCATCCGGAAGCCTTCTCCGAAGAACCGGAGCAGCCGGGAGCAGGGCGATGATGAAGGCGCAGCCACCGCTCGAGCGCCATCGGGGCGCCGTCCTCATGGTGCTCCCCTTCGCGGCCCTCGCCGCGGTCTGGTTTTCGCTGTCGGTGGGCTCTTCCGGGGTGCGCTTCGGGGAGTCGCTGGCAATTCTCTGGGGAAACCTCGCGGGCACGGGCTGGGGGACGGAGCTTGACCGGGCCATCGTGCTCGACATCCGGCTCCCGCGCGTTGTTCTCGCCTTCATCGTCGGGATGAGCCTCGCCACCGCCGGCGTTACGTTTCAGGCCGTCTTTCGAAACCCCCTCGCCGACCCTTTCCTGCTCGGGGTGGCCGGGGGCGGCGCGCTCGGCGCCGCGCTGGCCATGGGTCTCGGCCTGGGTTTTCGGGCGCTGGGCCTGGGAGCGCCGCAGATTCTCGGTTTCGCGGGAAGCCTTGTCACGATCGGGGTTGTGTACAGGCTGGCGAAGATCGGCGGACGCCTGCCGACCCATACGCTCCTTCTGGCCGGCGTGATCGTGAGCTTCTTTCTCTCGGCGATGATCATGCTCCTCGTCTCGATCTATCCGGAGCGCTACATCGAAGGGGTGATGTTCTGGATGATGGGGAACCTTTCGGCGCTAAACGTCAGCAGGAGCGCCCTGTTCTTCATTTCAGGATACGCTATTTTGTGTTGTTTCGTACTGTTCACCTTCGCGCGGCCCATGAACCTGTTTCTCCTGGGGGAGGAGGCCGCGGCGCACCTGGGCATGAACGTGGGGCGGACCAAGCGGCAACTCTTCGTGCTGGCCAGCGTCGTGACCGGCCTCGTCGTCTCGGTAAGCGGCGTGATCGGCTTCGTCGGGCTCATCATTCCGCATCTGGCAAGGCTCGCCCTCGGCGCGGATCATCGGGTGCTTCTTCCCGCGGCAGCGATGCTGGGGGGGATCTTCCTCCTGGCCGCCGACACCGTCGCGCGGACAGTGCTCCTTCCAACGGAGATTCCCGTGGGCGCGGTGACCGCCATGGCCGGGGCCCCGTTCTTCCTCTACCTCCTGCGCTCCGGGCAAAGGGCGGGGATCGCGCCATGAGCCCGTGCCTCAACATGACCGCCGTGCGCGCCGAGGGAATCCGATTCCGGTACCACCCGGGCCAGGCCTGGGCGATCGAGGATCTCAACTTCGCGGCGTCACCCGGCGAGGTTGTGGGTGTCCTCGGCCCGAACGGATCGGGGAAGAGCACGCTTTTGCGAATCATCTCCGGCATGCTCACCCCCGCGGAGGGTTTCGTCGAAATCCACGGTAGGCCCATCCGGGCGCTTCCGAGAAAACAAGCCGCGCGGGAGGTGGCCATGGTGCTGCCGGAGGGGGGGCGGGAAGTGCCCTTCCGGGTCGAGCCGCTGGTTCTTCTGGGGCGTTCGCCCTACTTACGCGATCTCGAGTGGGAAGGGCCGGAAGATTTTCGCATTGCGCGGGAGGCGATGGACCTCGCGGGCGTATCGCATCTGGCGGGCCGTTTCTTCGACGAACTTTCCCTCGGAGAGCGGCAACGGGTGATGCTGGCGCAGGGGCTGGCGCAGGAGCCGCGGGTGTTGCTCCTCGACGAGCCGGTCGCGCACCTCGACATCCACCATCAAGTCGAGATTCACGCACTGCTCGAAGATCTGGCGCACAAGAAGGGCGTCGCGGTTATTGCCGTAAGCCACGATCTGAATCTTGCGGCGGAGTACTGCGACCGCCTCGTTCTCCTCTCGGAAGGCCGGATACGCGCAGAGGGCAAACCCGAGGCTGTTATCACGGAAGAGCTTCTGGAAAGCGTTTACCGGAGCAGCGTGCTCGTGGATAAAAATCCGAAGAGCGGCGTCCCCCGGGTGACGCTGCTCCGAAGCTGAATCACCGGCGACCGTTTTGCCGGAAGCGAACAAGAAGGAGTTTCAGAAAAACTCTCCAGCAATACCGGCTGGGCGCAGGAAAGATCGTGAGAAGCGATCGCTGCCCCGCAACTGTGAGTCTGACGAAAGCCGCAGGCGCGCCGCGAAACTCGCGGTCCGCAGCCACTGCCGGTCCTATCGGCGGGAAGGCGCGGCGAGTAGGACGAAGACGAGCCAGGAAGCCTTTCCGGCCGGTCCAAAACCTCCCCCTCCGAGGGGATTTGAGGAGGTTCCATGGACACGCGAAACCCGTTTCGAAGATCCTTTGTGACGCCGATGGTTCTTTTCACGCTTCTTTTTCTCATCTTCCCCACACCTGCGCAATCGGTGGGGCCAACCCCCG
>CBDUXZ010000280.1:0-3607 GCA_965371325.1 uncultured bacterium
TGAGCGCCCCGCGTGCGCCTTCGGGGAAGACAAGCACGAGCTCCTCTCGCTGCAACAGCCTCACGGCATTTTCCGGACAACCATAAACCTGGCCCGTCCGCGAAAGGAAGGTGCTGAGCCAGGGCATCTGCGTCGTGAATCGATCCATGAGGGCACGCACCTCCCGTCCTGCAGGATGGTCCGTCTGGACCGCCACTTCAATCATCGCCGCGTCCAACACCATCCAGTTCGCGTGATTGGAGACGAGAATCGCCCTTCCGTCTGAAGGCACATGCTCGAGATCGAAGCTCTGTACGCGAAACCACTTGCGATAGAGGAATTCGAAGAACGGCATCATCGCCGCCTCGTAGCCCGCATCGTGGCCGAAATCATCAATCGCGGGGTGCACCCCGGAAGGGAGAAGCCCCAGGCGGCGGGCCAGCCGCTCGACGCGGCTCTGGGTGGAGATTTTGCGTTTGATCGGGAAGAGCTTGTAGTCGGGGTGGCGGGGCGGTTCCGGCGATTCGATCCAGGGCTTGCGGCCGGAGGAAGATGGTTTGCGCAGCGCCTGCGCGCGACGGCTCCGATCCCACAGGCCGCCGAGATTCAGGGAACCGTCGGGCCGCAGGACGGGTCTTGGCGGAGGAAGCGGAGGTGCCGGCCCTTCGGTTTCCAATTCCAGCGCCGGGCTTGCCTGAAGCGCTCCTCTCTCTTCTCCCGCGGACGTCGGCGCGCCCGACGGTTCCGCAACTTCCGCGACCGCGGTTTCGTACTGCCGTACGGCACGCACGTAGGCGTCCATCCCTCCCGCATGCGCGAAGGGGTCCGCACCGAGAATCTCTCCCGGCTTATGTCCGACGATATCTCGAGGATTCATACCGCTGCCGCGGCGCTTCAGGCGCCCACGCAAGCCAGGTTCAGAGGAGAGAGAAAGAGATGGCGCGATACGCGCTGCGCCGGTGGGGGCCTGACGGCTTCCCGAATACTAGGAAGCGGACAGAGCGGTGTAAAGAGAAAAACGCTCCTCACCCGGCGCCGATCGCCCAGACATCAAGGTGCGAAGGATCCGTGTGACGCTCGGCCACCCGCACATCCAGTGACCCCGGAATGGCCGTTTTCACACGAAAACGCTGTTACAAAATTGTGACCGCGGGTTACAGAAATCAGCGTCGGGCCCCTTAAACAAGGGTGCTGTGGGGCTTTCAACCCGGTGTGATGCCCCGTTTCCGGTGCATTTCTGCGGCCTTCCCCCGTCTCTCTCCCGTGTCGGCCTTCCCGGCACGGGTGTTGCACCACCCCGATGCATCTTTCACGAAAGCCGGCGGGACAAGTGCCTGCTGAACCATCAACGTAAGCCGCGGGGATGGGACATGGGGAGATGCCGCGATCCACATTTGTCAGTTTCTTCGGGATACCGTTCCGTATCGCACTCATAACCGCCGCCCTGGTGGGAATGCTTCTGGCGGGGCCGACGGGACGAGCCGCCGCTGCAGGCAGGGTGGAGATCCCAGATCGTCTGATCCTCCAGGTCCGACCCGGCGCCAGCGAAACCGATGTGCAAGGGGAGATCGCGCTGCACGGGGGCCGCATCGTGGGGAGGGCCGATAAGATAGGCCTCCTCGTGGCCGAGATGCCCAGGGGGAAGGGGCGTGCTGCCCGGGCAATTCTGGCCAGAAGCAAGCGTTTCAAGTTTGTCGAGCCCGATGCGCTTCTTGAGCCGACCTTTGTTCCCAATGACACCCATGTGCCCGATGCGTGGCACCTGGGCGTTATCGACCTTTTCGGGGCGTGGAATATCACCAGCGGATCTCCCAATACTCCCATCGCCATCCTCGACAGCGGGGTCGATCCGGATCATCCGGATCTCGCCGCTAGGCTGGTTCCGGGCTGGAACTTCTACGATAACAACGCCAACACGAGCGATGTGCAGGGGCACGGGACGCTCGTCGCGGGTGCGGCTGCGGCTGCGGGCAATAACGGCATCGGTGTCGTCGGGCCCGCTTATGCGAACCCGATCATGCCCGTCCGGGTCACGAACCCTGATGGCTGGGGGCTCCAGTCCGCGATCGTGAACGGCCTCATGTGGGCCGCCGATAACGGAGCGAGGGTCGCAAACCTCTCTTTCGGCGGCGTGCACAGCTCTTCCGCCGTGACCTCCGCGGCCCAGTACTTCACGAACAAGGGCGGATTGGTCACCGTGTCGGGGGGGAACTTCGGGAACGACGATGGATCTCCGGACAACCTGTACATGGTGTCGGTTTCGGCCACGGCGAGCACGGATGTCATAACCTCCTGGTCGAGCTTCGGAAGCTACATAGACGTGGCCGCACCCGGATCCAGCGTCTGGTCGACCGTGAACGGAGGCGCCTACGCGCCGGTATCGGGAACGTCGTTCTCGGCGCCCGTCACGGCCGGTGTGATCGGCCTGATCTTCGCCGCGAATCCTTCCCTGACACCCCAGGAGGCGGAAGAAATTCTGGAAGAGACCGCGGATGATCTGGGTGCACAGGGTTTTGACGTCATGTACGGCTGGGGCCGCGTCAACGCCGGAGCAGCGGTGATGGTCGCCCAGGGCGGCGGCGCGCCCGCGCCCGACATCACGGCGCCGATCGCCGCTATCACCGATCCGGCCGAGAATGCGACTCTCTCAGGGGAAGTGGCGGTCGCGGCCTCCGCCGTTGATGACACGGCGGTGACGGAAATTCGGTTCTATGTGGATGGACAGCTTCTGGCGGTGGATGTCACGGCGCCCTA
Organism: uncultured bacterium; assembly: GCA_965371325.1. GTDB lineage: Bacteria > JAUYMQ01 > JAUYMQ01 > JAUYMQ01 > JAUYMQ01 > CBDUXZ01. The sequence goes on from CBDUXZ010000280.1 coordinate 2,734, forward strand.
CAGCGCGCTCTTGGATACAACCGCGCTCGCGGACGGACCGCACACCCTCTTTGCCGAAGCCTATGACAGCGCGCAGAACCGCGGTGACTCTCAGACGGTTACCGTAAACGTGAACAACATCGTTCCGGACACAGCCGCTCCCACCGTACAGATCGCCAATCCGACCGAGGGGGCGGTTCTCACGGGCATGGTGACGGTGTCAGCGCTGGCATCCGACAATGATGCCGTTGCCGAGATTCGAATCTACGTCGATGGCCAACTCACCTGGACGGGAGAGACCTCGCCGCTCAGTATCACCGTGAATACGGATCGATCGCCCGACGGCACATATACGCTTCAGGCCGAGGCATCGGACCTCTCCGGAAACGTCGGTGTGTCCACGACCGTTACCGTGAGCGTGGCAAACGCCCCACCAGCACCCGATCCCACACCCGACCCGGCGCCCGATCCCACACCCGACCCGGTGCCCGATCCCACACCGACAGGGCCGAGCGTTGTTTTCATCAATCAGCCGGATTCCGGAGCGGTTCATCCGAAGAAACAGACTTTCACCGTCGAAGCATCGGGCCCAAGTCCGATTCTCTACGTTGAGTTCTTCATTGACGGCATCGCCCAAAGAAAAAGGGACAAGAGCGCCCCTTACATCCTTCAGGCCTCGACCAGCAAATGGGGCGTGGGGGTTCACGTGATCATGGCGCGGGCTCGCGATCTCGCCGGGAACACCGGGGAGGCGTCCATCACCGTGACGCGGCCCCTCTCGGAGAAAGAGAAGCGGAACCTGGAGAAGAAACTGCAGAAGGAGCTGCAGAAGAAGAACAAAAAGAAGAACAAGAAACCGAAGAAGTATGTGAAGATTGCGAACTATATGATTGTG